>JAGBLC010000131.1 GCA_017635615.1 Prevotella sp. | reverse complement strand
CACTTGACTAACGTCGAAGGTACTTCCGTTCGACAATAAAAACAAAAAAAACGTTTTTTGTTTTGTATTGTTCTCACTTATTCGTACCTTTGCAGGCACGAAAGACAGTGGTCCGGCTTGTCGCTGGTGGCCCCGAGAGGCACGAGAGGAAAGTCCGGGCAGCGCAGGGCACCCCACTTCCGAAAGTAGAAGCTATCGGCGACGGTAGGTTAGGGTAGAAGAGAATGACCGCCTATATATATAAAATAGGTAAGGGTGAGAAGGTGGTGTAAGAGACCACCAGCCGGCGGGTGATCGTCGGGCTGTACCCACTGGGGGCTGCAAGTTCAAGTAAACCGACCGAGAGAGGGTGGCCCGCCCGAGTAGACGAAGGTCTGAGCGTCCGCAAGGATGCGACAAGGCCGGGGCTCTTGCGGCGGAGGGTAGAATGCTGGAGCCGTGGGGCGACTCACGGTGTAGATAAATGACAAGCACGGGCTCCCCGTCTATCGAGGAGCCCGCACAGAACCCGGCTTACAGGACCACTGCCTTTCCTTTTTATCCAGTTTTCAATTATCAATTGTCAATTATCAATTATCAATTGTCAATTATCAATTATCAATTGTCAATTCTCAATTATCCTAAATTCTCGTCACCTGCTTCACGCCCTTGACGGTGCGCAGTTTCTTGATGAGCTGTTCGAGGCGCGCCGTATCGTCGACGTTGACCGTGAGGTTGCCGCTGAACAGTCCGTCGTGGCTGTCGATGTTGATGTTGCGCATCATGATTTTCTCCTCCTTCGAGATGATGCTCGTCACATTGTTGACGATGCCGATATCGTCGTTGCCCACGATGTGCAGCACGATGCTGTATTGCGACGAGCCCTTGCCGCTCCAGGCGGCACGCACGATGCGGTAGCCGAAGCGTCGGCGCATCTCAGGAGCATTGGGACAGTCGTGGCGGTGAATCTTGATGCCGCCACCAGCCGTGACGAAGCCGAACACCTTGTCGCCATAGATGGGATGGCAGCATTTGGCCAGTTGGAAGTCGACCCCCTTGAGGTTCTTGTCGATGATGATGACATCGTCGTTCGAATAGACCATCTCCTCGTTGGGATTCTCGAAGACAAACTCCTCGGCGCTCTGCAGCGGCTGTTGTGGCGGAGCCTGTCCGTTGAGCTGCTGCTGTAGCTCGACATAGCGGTCGAGGGCATGGTTGACGTCGAGCTGACCGTTGGCGATGTGCTTGTAGAAGTCGTGCGTCTCCTTATAGCCCAGCTTCTTCACCAGTTGGTTCATGACGCTCTCGTCCCATTCTATCTTGCGGTTCTTCATCCGTCGCTCCAACAGCTCTTTGGCCATCGTGGCTTCCTTCATCTGCGTCACTTTCAGCGCCTGACGAATCTTGGCGCGGGCATGACTTGTCTTGACGATGGAGAGCCAGTCTTGCTTTGGGCTCTGGTTCGACGAGGTGACAATCTCCACCTGGTCGCCCGACTGCAGTTCGTAGCGGAAGGGCACTACCTTATTATTTATGCGCGCGCCCGTACATTCATTACCTACGCGCGAGTGGATATGGTAGGCAAAGTCGAGCACCGTAGCCCCCTTGGGAAACTTCAGCAGGTCGCCGCGCGGCGTGAAGACGTAGACCTCGTCTTCGTAGAGCCCCATCTTGAACTCGTCCATCATCATCCGTCCGTCGCTGTTCTCCAGGGCGGTGCGTATCTGTGCCAGCCACTCGTCCATGCCGCCGCCACTCTTCACGCCCTTGTAGCGCCAGTGGGCAGCCAGACCGCGCTCGGCCACTTCGTCCATGCGCTCGGTGCGTATCTGCACCTCCACCCACTTCTGCTCGGGTCCTAACACGGTGATGTGCAGACTCTCGTAGCCGTTCGACTTCGGAACGCTGAGCCAGTCGCGCAGTCGCTTGGGGTTGCCCTGATACATGTTGGTCACGATGGCGAAAGCCTGCCAGCACAGCGCATGCTCGCGTGTCCTGATGCTGTTGTCGCTCCCCGCTCCCTGTTCCTCGCTCCCCGACTCAATAATGATGCGGATGGCAAAGAGGTCGTAGACACCCTCGAAGCCGCACTTCTGCTTCTTCATCTTCTGCCAGATGCTGTGGATGCTCTTTGTGCGGCCTTTGATGTGGAAGTGGAGCCCAGCCTCGGTGAGTCGCTGCTTCACGGGGCCGATGAACTTCTCGATATAGGCGTCGCGGTCTTTCTTCGTGGCGCTGAGCTTCTCGCGAATCAGATAGTAGGCGTCGTGCTCTAAGTATTTCAGGCTCAGGTCTTCCAGCTCGCTCTTCAGCTTGTAGAGACCCAGCTTGTGGGCCAGCGGGGCATACAGATAGCTGGCCTCCTCGCTCACCTGCCGTTTGGCCTCTTCGTTGCGTGTGTCGCGAATGTGGCGCATCAGGTTGACGCGGTCGGCTATCATGATGAGTATCACGCGCATATCCTCGGCAAACGACAGCAGCAGGTTGCGGAAGTTCTCGCTCTCGATGACGGGGTTCTTCTTGTACAGCTCCTGAATCCTGACCAGTCCGTGGATGATGGTGGCCACGTCTTGTCCGAAGGCTTTTCCTATCTCGTCGATGCTGCGGCGGCCGCCCGCCACGCAGGTATAGAGGATGATGGCCAGCACGCCGTCGCGCTTGAGCCCTTCCTCCTCGATGGCCAGCAAGGCCGTCTGGAAACTCATGGTGATGGGGTTCAGTCCGAAGACGTCGCGCTGTATCTCGTTGTTGCGCAGCGACTCGCGCACGAAGTCTCTGACGTGTTGCTCGTCGCCCTCGTGCAGATAAGGGGCTATGGCTACCCGCAGTTGTTGCAGCAGCTCGGCGGCCTCTCGTCTTTCTTCTTTGGTGAACACTAATGGATAGTTCGTCATCTGATCGTCTGTTTGTTGGCGATAAAACAATATTTTGGTGCAAAGTTATTATTTTTTATCGGAAAAAGGCCTCTGATTGCAAAAAAGATTGTATCTTTGTAGCAATTTTATCAAACAACAATCATTAAAACCATCAAAATGTTATCACAAAACGACCTAAAACAAATCGCTCTGAAAGGTATCACCCCAGAGCAGATAGACGTGCAGATGGGCGAATTCCGCACAGGCTTCCCCTTCCTTCGTCTTGATGCCGCCGCCAGTGTGGGCAACGGCATTGTAGCCCCCGACGTGAAAGAGCGCGGGATGTACGAGCAATGCTGGAACGAATACAAAGCCAGCGGTCATCGCATCGTGAAGTTCGTGCCCGCCAGCGGAGCTGCCAGCCGTATGTTCAAGGATATGTTCGCCTTCGTCGATGCACCCTACGATGTGCCGACGACCGACTTCGAGAAGCGCTTCTTCGACAACATCGAGCGCTTCGCCTTCTATGCCGAGCTGGATGCCGCCTGCCAGAAGAACGAAGGGAAGGGCATCAAGAACCTCATTTCTGAGGGCAACTATAAGGCCGTGGCCGCCAATATGCTGCGCCCCGACGGACTGAACTACGGTCAGCTGCCGAAGGGTATGCTCCTCTTCCACCAGTATCCCGAGGGTGCCCGCACCCCGATGGAGGAGCACCTCGTGGAGGGTGCTCTCTATGCTGCCAGCAACGGCGAGGCACATGTCCACTTCACCGTCAGCCACGAGCATCTCGACTTCTTCCAGAAGCGCGTAGCCGAGAAGAAAGACTACTATGCCAAGAAGTTCGGCGTGAGCTACGACATCAGCTTCTCCGAACAGAAACCCAGCACCGACACCATCGCCGCCAATCCCGACAACACGCCCTTCCGCAACGACGACGGCTCGCTGCTGTTCCGTCCGGGCGGTCATGGAGCGCTCATCCAGAACCTCAACGACATCGATGCCGACGTGGTGTTCATCAAGAACATCGACAACGTGGTGCCCGACCGGCTGAAGCAGGACACCGTGGAGTACAAACAGGTCATCGCCGGCGTGCTGGTAAGTCTGCAGCAGAAAGCCTTTGCCTATCTGCTCAAGCTCGACAATGGCAACTGCTCGCGCGAAGAGCTCGACGAGATGGCTGCCTTCCTCTACGACGAGCTGTGCTGCCGCAACGAAGAGGTCCGTGGCTTCAACGACCAGCAGCTGGCCGACTATCTGCGCATGAAGCTCAACCGCCCGATGCGTGTCTGCGGTGTGGTGAAGAACGTCGGCGAGCCCGGTGGAGGCCCGTTCCTTACCTATAATCAGGACGGAACGGTCAGCTTGCAGATTCTTGAGAGCAGCCAGATCGACAAGAACAACGCCGACAGCATGCGTATGTTCACCGAGGGAACCCACTTCAACCCCGTCGACCTCGTCTGCGCTATCAAGGACTATCAGGGCCGCCCGTTCGATTTGCCGAAGTATGTCGACAAGTCGACAGGCTTCATCAGCAACAAGAGTAAGAACGGCAAGGAGCTGAAAGCCCTCGAGCTGCCCGGCTTGTGGAACGGCGCGATGAGCGACTGGAACACCGTCTTCGTGGAGGTGCCCCTCTCGACGTTCAACCCCGTGAAGACCGTCAACGACCTGTTGCGCGAACAGCATCAGTAAGCCCCCTTGAATGAACGAAGGAGAACGACGGCAGCTGCAGCGTAGCCGCCTGATGGGCAATAAGGCGTATCAGGCCATGAACTACCTGACACGCTATATGGACCGCTACTATCTCGACGCGCTCATCGGCATCATTCCCGGTTGGGGCGATGCCGTCGCTATGCTCAGCGCCGTCCCCTTCGTCTATTTCTCCTTTTTTGTCATCAAGAGCGTCCCCTTGACGCTGGCTGTCCTCAACAACACGCTGCGCGACGTGCTGTTGGGGATGATACCTTTCTTTGTGGGCGACGTCATCGACATCTTCCATCGTGCCAACACCAAGAACATGGCGATGGTGCAGGGGTTTGTCGATGGCGACGAGCACATCATCAGCGAGGTGAACCGACGGGCCCTTCAGTCGGCTGTCGCCCTGGTTGTGTTGCTCTTGCTGATAGCCGCCATGATCGCGTTGCTTGTTTCTTTCGGTGGCTATCTGTGGTCGGCATTTCGCGATTTTGTGACAGTGTGACAATTGTGACAGTTACATTTAGTACCTTTACACATTCCGATTGTTAAGATGTGTTATCTCATTTTTGGAGATGGCGCGTAACTACATGAACGAAAACGCGATGTAACGGAGCAAAAAACGCAACTACTCAGCCGAAAACGCTAACTACTTTGCAAAAACCGCGTTAAATCACATATAATATAATTAAAATAATGTATATAT
>JAGBLC010000130.1 GCA_017635615.1 Prevotella sp. | reverse complement strand
GTAATCTCGTCCGGTTCGGGATATTTGAAGGTGTAGTGCATTGGGCGCTCCAGTGTGGGGCTTTCCACGTAGACATCCTCATTCCACCAGTATGGGTCGTATTCGAAGAGGAAACCGTCTGTATCGACGTTGATGCGGCACGATGGGTTTCGCCTGACCGATTCTGTCAGGAGATAGACACCTTTCCACTCACCGTTGAAGAAGAGGTTGACGTGTTCGTAAGCGGGCGTCCACGGTTGGCCCAAAAGACTGTTCACCCTGAATCCCACATCGGCCAATACTCCCAACGTGGTGAGCAACAGCCAGTTCTTGTCGTTGTATCGGCTGTCGCCCCGTCGGAGCATGTCGGCCTTCTTCTGGAGCTTTATCTTGTAAGGCTTCTTGGGTTGTCGGGCGCTGGTGTTGCCACGTATCTTGATGGTCATGCCGCTGATGTCTTCCTCGTATTCGCCACTGTCGAACAAGAGCGAATCGCCCAGCGAGATAGTCACTCTTCCCGGCACCTTCGTGGCACCCGTGATGCTCATGCCCCAGCAGCCCTCGGGGGCATTGACCGAATAGTAGTGGGGAAACTCGCGGTTCACCGTGTTCACCTCCACCACAGGCAGCCCCATGGCGAACACCTTCTGGCGGATGGAGTCCTCGCGACCTGTGATATGTCGTGGTAAAGAGCTTTGTGCAACGGCATGTGCTGTCCCCGACAGAACAATCAGGAACGTCAGCATTCTGAGGCCAGCACGTTTGGAAAGCCTGCAAAAAACGGATATTATTCTCATCATCGACGTGTTAATAACCACTATTTCCTGCAAAATTAGCGTCAATTTCGTAAATAACCAAAAAAATAAATGGTTTTTAAGCAGAATATGTTTAATTTTGCATGGCTATAAGGAATTACTAATTAGGAAGAAATGAAAAAAATAGGTATCATCAGCGACACCCACGCCTATTGGGACGATCGCTACAAGACATATTTTGAGCCCTGCGACGAGATATGGCATGCCGGCGACTTCGGCTCTTTGGAGATAGCTCAGCGGCTGCAGGAGATACGGCCCTTGCGGGCTGTCTACGGCAACTGCGACGGAGGAGATCTCCGACAGATGTTCACCGAGAAGCTACGCTTCCAATGCGAGGGCGTCAGCGTGCTGATGAAGCACATCGGCGGCTATCCCGGCAACTACGATCCCAGCATACGCAGTCAGATTTTCAGCAATCCGCCTCAGCTCTTCATCAGCGGTCACTCGCACATCCTGAAGGTGCAATACGACAAGACGCTCCACCTCCTGCACATCAACCCTGGTGCCGCTGGGCTGCAGGGTTGGCATAAGGAGCGTACGCTGGTGCGACTGACTATCGACGGCAGCAGCTTTACCGACTGCGAGGTCATCACCCTGGGCTGAAAACGTTCAGAAATCACCCCCTTGCAGACAACATGAGCAACTGTCTTCAGAAATACCCGATGACGATAGTCTGTATCGCCTTCATGCTCGGCATCGTGGCTGTGGGCGAATGGTTTCCTGCCTTCCCGTGGGCGGGGTGGACTTGTCTGCTGGCAGCATCGGCAGGTGCGGCCATCGTTGCTCGTAGTCATCCATCGTGGCAGACGATATTCCTGCTGTCAGCTCTCTTTGCCCTTGGCGGGATGCGCATGGTGGTGAGCGACACGTCGTCGGCGACGAGCGAGTTTAATCCTACGTCCAATCCTCTTCGCCGAGCCATTGTCCAGCGGATGAACAGCCTCTTTGCCGAAGCCGGCGCGCAGCAAGAGGGCAGTATCGTGGTGGCGATGTCGATGGGCGAAAAGCGCGACATAAGTCGCGACCTGCGTGCCGACTATTCTTCCAGCGGAGCAGCCCACGTGCTGGCGCTCAGCGGCCTGCATATCGGCATCATATTCTTCCTCTTCAAACTGCTGTTCAGCCATCGCCATCGATACCGTCTGACGGTGCGTCAGCTGCTGGCCGAGGGATTGCTCTTAGCGGCCGTCTGGTGCTATGTCTACATCGTGCAGATGCCTCCCTCTGCCGTCAGGGCTGCTACGATGGTGACGCTCTACGAGCTGATGGGCCTTCACCAGCGCGGACACGTGAGCCTCAACGTGCTGGGCGCTACAGTCTTCGCCATGCTCCTCATTCGTCCTGCCGACCTGTACGACATCGGATTCCAGCTTTCGTTTGCTGCCGTCACAGCCATCGTCGTGCTCTATCCGATGTTCAGCCAGCTCGTGCCACGTCCCACCAACAGAGTTCTTTTGTGGATTTGGTCGATGCTCGGCGTGTCATTGGCGGCCCAGATAGGCGTAGCACCCCTCATTGCCTACCATTTCGGCTACATCTCGACCTATTCCGTCTTCTCCAGTCTAGTGGTCATTCCTTGTGCAACAATAATTGTAATGATGAGCGTCTTTCTCATTGTCTTTCTGTATGTTACAATCGTTGCAGAAACCATTGCTGCATTGCTTGCATCGGTGGCCAACATAATGAACCGGTTCGTCATGTGGATGGCATCGTTGCCAGGCTCCACCATCAACGACATCCATCTCAATGTCGGGCAGGTGGTTTTCATCTACCTGACAATAGGCTGCCTGAGCCTGTTGCTGGCCCTGATGCTTAAAAAAAACAAAATGATGGATAAAACAAGTTGAAAGGTGCTTGCCTTTAGGCTTTTCTTCGTACCTTTGCACCCCAAAACAATATCGATTATGACTAAGAAAACGACCAACAAGAAATCGAGCAAATATGTCGTACCCGTGGTGGTATGCGTGCTGGCCATCATCGGACTGGCCTACTACTATCTCTTCTCGCCGATGAGCAAGATGGACGAGACAGTGTATGTCTGCATCGACGACGACGACAATGCCGACTCGGTGTTTGCCAAGGTGCAGGGCATTGCCTC
Source organism: Prevotella sp. (assembly GCA_017635615.1). GTDB lineage: Bacteria > Bacteroidota > Bacteroidia > Bacteroidales > Bacteroidaceae > Prevotella. Next base: position 3,756 of record JAGBLC010000130.1, on the reverse strand, counting down.
GAAACACGGCATAGCAGCTTTCAGGACGATGGCACGCCACACTTCCTATCTGGACAATATCCGTACCGGGCGCTACGAGGTGACAACCGACGACGGCGCTCTTTCGGTGTTCCGCAGGATGAAGAACGGCATGCAGACACCGCTCAACCTCACCATCCCTTCTGTACGGACGATGGACAGGCTGGCAGCCGTGCTGGGTGAGAAGCTGATGGCCGACAGCGCCGAGATAGCCAAGGCCCTAACCAGCGAAGAGGTGTGTCGCAAGTACGGCTACGACACGCTCACCATCGCCTGCATGTTTATTCCCAACACCTACGACATCTATTGGAACACATCGGTCGACAATTTCCTCGACCGCATGCAGAAGGAGTGTCAGGCTTTCTGGAACGACGAGCGCAAGCAGAAAGCGAAGGCCATGCACTTCACTCCCGAAGAGGTGACGACGCTGGCCAGTATTGTCGACGAGGAGTCGAACGACGACGGCGAGAAGCCCATGATAGCTGGCATGTACTACAACCGCCTGAAGCAACAGATGCCCCTGCAGGCCGATCCCACCGTGAAGTTCGCCCTGAAAGACTTTGGCGCCAAGCGTATCTACGAGAAGATGCTGCGTGCCGACAGTCCGTACAACACCTATCGCAACGTAGGGCTCCCACCGGGACCGATACGCATTCCCTCGGTGGCCGGCATCGAGGCTGTCCTCAACTATGCCCACCACGACTATCTCTATATGTGTGCCAAGGAAGACTTCAGCGGCACGCACAACTTTGCACGCACCTATGCCGAACATCTCGCCAACGCAGCAAAATATTCGGCAGCTCTGAATGCACGGGGCATCAAGTAGCGTTCCGCCCCGAGCGTTTATTTATGTATTTGCCAGACGATGGGCTGCTATCGACATCAGCACAAACATGGCGCAGATGTATATCGACAGCGGATTGTGCCAGAGCGACCAGTCGTTGGTCAGGATGTCGGCAAACAGGCCGTGGAGCGTTCCGACGACGGCTTGCCATCCGTTGCAGAGGTAGAACACGACGACGCCCAGCAACGTGCAGAAGGCTATCCACAGACGGTTCAGCCGCTGAGCATTGCTGTCGGGCAGACGGGTCATCACGCGCTGCGTGAAGCCATCGTCGGGTAGGGGAGTGGCATGCTGGCTGAGGAATTTGTCCACCAGCATGTCGTCGCTATTCTTATTGTCCATATCCATTGTTTCTTAGGTAGTTAGCCAGTTGTTTCTTTCCGCGTGAGAGGTGCGACTTCACGGTGCCGGCAGGCATTCCCGTGATGTCGGCAATCTTGCCGATCGGGAAGCCGTCGACGGCCTGCAGGGTGATGCATGTGCGCTCTTCCTCTTTCAGCGTCTGCAGAGCTTCATACAGATCCATACTGAGTCCGGGCTCGGCGGTGGGTTGCGCTTTGCTGAGCGTTGCCGTCAGGTCGACTGTTGTCTTGAGGCTGCGTTTGTAGTCGTAGAAGGTGCGGTAGCCGATGCGGAAGAGCCATGTCGAGAAGGAAGCCGCCCCCTTGAAGCTGGTGATGTGTGTGTAGGCCTTGATGAACGTCTCTTGAGCCAGGTCGTCGCTCAACTGGCTGTCGCCCAGCGTCAGGTTGAGAAAGAACCTGCGCAGGGGCGACTGATATTTGTTTACCAGCTGGTCGAAGGCCCGCTTGTTGCGGAACAACACCACTTGAGCTACGAGAGAGAGGTCGTTCATTCCGTCGGCTTATTGTTTTTCGGGCATTACAATCCAGAGGATAGGGTAGAGCAGGATGCCCGAGAAGACGGTGCAGAAGGTGAGCACCAGATAGGCCACCCTGACCAGCGTGGGGTCAACGTCGAAGTATTCGGCGATGCCTCCGCAGACGCCACCCAGGATCTTGTCGTTCGAGCGCATGAGTCTTTTTTGCATAGTTTGAATCCTTTCCTTATTCGTTTGGTTAATACTTGTCTATTTCGTTCTTCTTGTTCCTGCCGGAAGTCTTGCCTATGATAGCCTGTCCGGCTCCGCAGATGGCTACCAGCCAGCCGATGCCTGCCAGCCCCTCGAAGTCGAGGCAATAGAAGAACACGGCCAGTCCGATGCCGAGGAAGATGTTGCGGATGCCCTTCTGCCACATATCGCTCCGCTCGGGTTCTATCAGCTCGTTGGGGATGGGCTGTCCGCTCTCCATCGCCTTTTCTGCCAGCCGATAGCGGCGGTTGCGGCTTCTGATGAGCAGCCAGATAACCAGGGCGATGATCAGGAAGGGGAACACGGCGATGATGCCCAGGACGACAAGGGCGATGATGGCTGCGGCACCCGTTCCTACGCCTAAACCCAGCAGGTCGCCAAGGTCGCGCAGACTCAGGTCGTCGTCGTCGATGTCGTCCCAGTCGATGCTTGTCGCACCCGTACTGGAAGCGTTGTCAGTCGTGTCGACGTAGGTGGTGTCCGAGAAGGCCTCGATGCCCATTGTGTCCGTCGGGGCGGTTGTCGTAGAGTCGGCTGTCGTCGTGGTCTCCGTGCGCGGGGTGTGACGATGTTTCTGCGCCAGCGAGGTGGCGGGCAGCGCCAGTGTCGATGCCATCAAGATGGCCAGTGCTATTCTTTTCATTCTTCTTTCTTTTTTGGGGTTTCTTTGTCTGTTAGACGCAGCAGGGGGCGGTTTGGTTGCAACGAAAGTCGTTTTTTTTCGGATTTTTCTCCTCGCATGGCCGTTATTTTCAAAAAAAGTAGTAAGTTTGCACTCCAAAACAAAGAAGTATGGAACAACAGACACAACAAAATACCCTTGAGAAGGTGGGGCGCTATGGCTTCATGGCCGAGCCCTTCCATTGCGACTTCAACGCGCAGCTGATGTTAGGCCATCTTGGTAACCACATGCTCAACGCAGCCGACTTCCACTCGTCCGACCGCGGCTTCGGCATGTTGTATCTCAACACCATCCACAAGACGTGGGTGCTCTCCCGTCTGGCCATCGAGATGGAGCGCATGCCCCGAGCCTACGAGCGGTTCGACATCGAGACGTGGGTGGAAAATGCGGTGCGCTTCTTCACCAACCGCAACTTCGCCGTCGTAGCGTCCGATGGCTCAGCCTATGGCTATGGGCGCAGCGTATGGGCGATGATCGACACAGAGACGCGCCAGCCGCAGAACCTCTTAGACATCCACGACGGCAGTCTGCTGCAATATGTCGACCGCGAGAAGCCCTGTCCTATTAATAAAGGAACGCGCGCGCCTATACCCACACATGCCGAGTGGATGCGGTCGGTAGCGACCAACTATAGCGACGTCGACATGAACGGCCACATCAACAGCGTGAAGTATATCGAGCATATCCTCGACCTGTGGCCCCTCGACTGGTACAAATACCACGCCGTCAGGCGTTTCGACGTGGCCTACGTAGCTGAGGCACATGCCGGTGATGTGCTCCACTTCTTCGGCTCGACGGTCGACAATGCCACCTTTGCCATCCGTGTCACGCGCACGTCGGGCAACCAGTCGCGAGACGAAGGCATAGAGGTGTGCCGTTGCCATGTATCGTTCGTTGACCACGAATCGTAGGGCGAGGTTACGCTTTTTTTCAGAAAATCAGAAAAAAAAGTACTAAATATTTGGTGATTCCGAAAAAACAACGTACCTTTGCACCCGCTTTTCGGCCAAAGCCAGCCGTCAGAGGCTGTCAGGAGAGATGGTAGAGTGGTCGATTACACCGGTCTTGAAAACCGGCGCACTGAGAGGTGCCGGGGGTTCGAATCCCTCTCTCTCCGCT
>JAGBLC010000129.1 GCA_017635615.1 Prevotella sp. | reverse complement strand
GTGGCCGACTGGCTCGGAACAGCCAAATATCCTATTCAGAAGATGACGGAGAACTGGCGCCGCCTGATCTGGCATCATTTCCACGACGATGTCACCGGAACGAGCATCCCGCGGGCTTATGAGTTCTCGTGGAACGACGAGCTACTCGGGCTGAAGACCTTCTCGGACGTCGTCCGCCACAGTGTTTCGGGCATCGTCAGCCTGATGGACACACGCGCCAGCGGACAGCCTGTCGTGGTGTACAACAACGAGGCCTTCCCCGTGAAGGGCTTGACGGAGGTGAACCTCTCTGACAACGCCAACTACCAAGTGACCGATGCTGAAGGAAAACGCGTCTTGTCGCAGGTTGTGGAGCGCAACGGCCAACGCATCCTGCTCTTCGATGCCGAAGTCCCGTCAACAGGCCTTTCGGTCTATTCTGTCAAGGCCGGCGGGAAAGCAACCCTCTCATCACCCAACACCGTACGGGCGGATTTGCAATCCGACCGCTCACCCAACACGATCGAGAACAGCGACTACCGCCTGACGGTCGATGAATATGGCGACGTGGTGAGCCTCTTCGACAAGATAGCCAACAAGGAACTGGTTGCTCAAGGCAAATGCATCCAGCTGGCCGTCTTCGACGAGTGCAGCTCGCCGGCGTGGCCAGCCTGGGAGATTCTCAAGGCAACCATCGACCGTGAACCTGTCAGCGTTCACGATGCCGTAAAGGTGTCGGTGGAGAAAGGACCGCTGCGCCAGACACTCGTCGTCAGCAAGCGCTATGGCGACAGCGACATCCTGCAGCGCATCCATCTCTACAACGGTTCGATGTCGCGCCGCATCGACTTCGAGAACGAGGTCGACTGGCGGTCGGAGAATGCCCTGCTCAAGGCTGTGTTCCCGCTGAGCGTCAGCAATGAAGAGGCCACCTACGACATCGGTCTGGGCAGCGTGCGCCGTGGCAACAACCGCGACAATGCCTTCGAGGTGTATGCCCACGAATGGACCGACCTGACCGACCGCACGGGGCAGTATGGCGTGACCATCCTGAACGACTCGCGCTATGGATGGGACAAGCCTGCCGACAACACGCTGCGCCTGTCGCTGCTCTATTCGCCCAAGCCAGGACGCCACTACACCTATCAGGCTCGGCAGGATATGGGACACCATGTCTTCACCTACAGCATCATCGGCCATCAGGGCGCTCTCAACCAAGTGGAGGCCGTCCGCCAGTCGACACAGCTGAACAGTCCGTTGCGCGCGTTCCGTTCCGACAAGCACTCAGGAGTGTTGGGCAAGTCGTTCTCGTTCGTCCAGTCGGACAACGACAACGTCCTCGTCCGCACCATCAAGCAGGCAGAGGTGAGCAACGAGTATGTCGTCCGTGTCTATGAGATCGGCGGCAAAGCAGCGCAGACAGCCCACCTGACCTTCCCTACCGAGGTGGTAAAGGCCGCCGAGGCCGACGGCACGGAGCGCACCATCGGGCAAGCCGTCTTCGCTGGCAACCAGCTCACCATCGACATCAAGCCCAACAGCGTCAGGACCTTCAAGCTGAAGCTTGCAGCACCGCATCCTCGCACCCTCACACCCTCGCACCACCGCACCACCGCTCACCTCGACCTCCCCTACAACCGCCGCTGCTTCTCGTTCAACGAGTTTCGCGGGGCTGCCGACTTCGAGGGCGGCTACAGCTATGCTGCCGAGCTATTGCCCAAGGAGGGAATCACCGTCGACGACATCCCGTTCTGCTTCGGTCCGATGGACGGCATGAACGGTCTGTCGTGCAATGGCGATACGCTCGACCTCTCAAAGGCTATCCTCAACACCCAACACCCATCACCCATCACCCACTTCTACCTGCTGATGGCATCCGACCAGGACGACCGCATGGCAACTTTCACTGTCGGCAAGAGTGTGCAGACGGCTCTTGTGCCCTACTATACCGGCTTTGTCGGACAGTGGGAGCACGATGGCCATACGAAGGGGTTCCTCAAACAGGCTCAGGTGGCCTACGTGGGCAGCCATCGCCATAGCACAAGTGGCGACGAGCCCTACGAATACACCTATATGTTTAAGGTGCGCGTAGACATCCCAAAGGGTGCGAAGAGCGTCATCCTGCCCAACGACCCACATCTTGTCGTCTTTGCTGCCACCTTGGCCGAAGATGCCGACGATGTCCAGCCGGCAGCTCCCCTCTTCAAGACATCGCTGAGAGAATCTTCGCTCCTCGCTTCTCAGTCCTCGCTCCTCGTGTCCGAAGACAAACCCGACAACCTCCTGCAGAAGGCACAATTGCTCTCCGTTTCGGGCGAGGTGAACGAATGGGAGCGGGCTGCCAACCTCATCGACGGCAACACCGAAACGAAATGGTGCGACTCGCAGCAAGCACCCCACTATGTGGTCTACGACTTCCAACAGCCCACCATCATCAGCCATTGGCATCTGCTCAATGCAGCAGCGGAAGACAGGTCGTACATCACCCGCACCTGTCTGCTGCAAGGCCGCAACAGCCTTGACGAGGAGTGGCAGACGCTCGACATCATCGACGGCAACCGCAGCAACATCGTCGACCGCGACTTCCAGCCCGTCAGCGTTCGCTACGTCCGGCTCTATGTTGTCTCACCGACACAAGGAAGGGGCGGTGCCTCGCGCATCTACGAGCTCTCCATCTATTAGTACATATATCGGCAGTACAAACCACCATCCCTCATCACCCTCATCACCCCCTTCACCCTCATCACCCCCTTCACCCTCATCACCCAAAAAAGTCCCGTCTCTTACCAGGTGGATTCCATCCGCCTTTCACCCCCATCAACCCATCAACCCATCAACCCAACACCCAATGAAACATCTCCTTTCACTTCGCATCTTCGCCCTCTTGGCACTGTTCTGTAGTCAATCAGCAATGATCTATTGCCTCCATGCCCAAGAGGTGAATCTTCGTGGCAATATCGTTCCCAATGGCAAAATCACCATCGCTGCCGTCGGCGATAACATGTACCAGCAAGAGGTGACACTCGACGACTCCAACATCTTCCTCTTTTCTGATAAATACGTCTACTTCGAGTGTCCTGAACAGGGCTATCGGTCGGACAACATCCGCATCAACGGCGGCACCTATACCGCGACGTTCAACCTCACGACGAAGCAGTGGAGCTTTGAAGCCCCAATAGACGAATACCGCATCTCGGCGTTCGGATCCTCCGTCTGCAACGGTCAGGGAGCCTCCGGCAACAAGGGTTATGCCTACCTCTACGGGCAACAGCTGCAAGAACGCTATAACAGCAACGTCACGGAGAATCCTTTCTACGTCTCTGGCATCTCCATCGGTGGCAACACCACGCAGAACCTGCTCGACCGCTATGCCGAGATGACACGCGACCATGCCCGCTATGTCATCATCGGACTGTCGATGGGCAATGAGGGCATCCACGAGTCCGGCAACAAGCAACAGACGCTGAACCAGTTCTCTACCAACATGCAGACGCTCATCCGCAAGATGAAGGCCGACGGCAAGATTCCCGTCGTGATGAACAACTACACGCGGGGCGACTTCACGGCCGAAGACTACAGCTATATCAAGAAGATGAACCTGCTGATTCACGAGTGGGATGTGTCGTCGGTCAATACGCTCGGTGCCATCGACGACGGTGCCGGCCACTGGGCTTCGGGCTACCAGCAGGACAACGCCCACCCTACCACCAACGGCCATAAGGAGTTTTTCTATGCCATGCCGCCGTCGCTCTTCGATGCCATTGCCTCTGGCAAAGCTCAGCCCAAGCGCAACATGCAACAGGAAATGACTCTGGCCGACGGTGCCGCCATCACCTTCCAGGGTGAAGAGATGGTGCACCCCTTCACCATCAGCGTGCGCATCAAAGGTGGTCAGGCTGGCAATATCTTCTCCTACCTGCTGCGCAGCGGTAGTCGCAAGGCATCTGTCAGCGTCGATACCGAAGGACATGTCGTCTATACGAACACCACCAACAAGACGCTCACCTCCGAGCAGACGCTCAGCGACGACCTCTGGCATACTGTCACACTGACCCACTATTATGCGCAGGGACGCACCCTGCTCTATGTCGACACCAACGAGGTGGGTGAGCTGCGCGAGCGCATCAACTCTATCGGACAGGTCACAGTGGGTTCTGTCGACGACACCTCCGTCGCACGTCAGTTGGCAGAGATTTTCTACTATCGCGCAGCCTTCTCGCCCGACGAGGTGCAGAAGCTCGTCACGGGAGGCATGCTCAAGTCGAGCCTTGAGATCTATGTCCCCACAGCGGGGGCCGACCAGCTTGACAATCTCGCTATGTCCCTCAACACCGTGCAATACGTCGCACCGCAGTCCGCCAATCCCACAGCGATAGGCAGTGCCAAGGAAAGCGCGCACAACGGCAAAACCTATACACTTGATGGCATAACGGCCCACACCCATCGGGGAATTCATGTCATACAAGGAAAGAAGTTTCTCTCCTATTGACGAGGTTCGTTGACGGAGCTACGCAAAACTTTTCTGGCTATTTAACCCAAAAAACATAAGAATTATTTTGTTTTTTGCGTGTTTCTTTGTATCTTTGCACGAAAATCTATTCAATTAGCAGTAAAACAATCGTGAGAGATATGAAGAAAAGACATCTATTGACTGCCGTCATGCTCTGCTTCTTTGCCTTGCAGGCATCGGCACAGAAGAAGTTCTCGGTGTATGCCGTAGGCTTCTACAATCAGGAAAACCTCTTCGACACTTGCCATGATGTGGGAAAGAACGACTATGAGTTTCTGCCCACTGGCAGCTATCGTTGGAACGGATTGAAGTATAGCCACAAGCTGAAGAACATGTCGCGCGCGCTTGCCGACTTAGGCACCGACATGCTTCCCGGTGTGGGCTGTGCCATCATTGGCCTTTCGGAGGTGGAGAATGCCAAGGCTCTTGAAGACCTGGTAGCTCAGGAACCGCTTCACGCACGTAATATGAAATTTGTACACGTGGAGGGTCCCGACCGCCGTGGCGTAGACTGTGCCTTGCTCTATAATCCAGCCCTCTTTACGGTGGAAGACGTTCAGCTGCATCCCTACGTGCAGGAGTTGGAGAAAGACTCTGCTTTCCTTACCCGTGGTTTCCTTACCGTGCAGGGACGGCTGGCAGGAGAGAAGGTGACGGCTATCGTATGCCACTGGCCCAGCCGCTTCAGCGAGTCGTTCTACCGCGAGTCGGCTGGCCGTCAGGTGAGGGTGCTGAAAGACAGCCTGTTGCGTGTTGACCCGACAAACAAGATCTTTGTCATGGGCGACCTCAACGACGACCCGACGGACAAGAGCATCACGCAGGGACTGCAGGCGAAGTCGGAAATCAAGAAGACCGGCGACGACGACATGTACAATCCGTGGTATAACCTGCTCGTCAAGCAAGGTACAGGCACACTGCAGTACAACGGAGCCTGGAATCTCTTCGACCAGATTATCATGACGCCCAACCTGCTCGACCGCAAGGGGAAGAAGGACTACACCAACCTGACTTATCTGAAGAACCAGATATTCCGTCGCGACTATCTCATCCAGACGGAAGGAAAGTACAAGGGCAATCCTAAGCGCACACATGCTGGAGGTGTGTGGCTCGATGGCTACAGCGACCACCTGCCCGTTGTCGTCTATCTGGTGAAGGAGCAGAAGTGATGATTCATTGAACATTGAGCATTGAAAATTGAGCGACATCCCCTGGAACCGTTTCTGCCTGACGACGCACGTATATTGATGCTGGGCAGTTTCCCGCCGGCGAAGAAACGCTGGTCGATGGACTTCTTCTACCCCAACTTCACCAATGACATGTGGCGCATCATGGGTCTCGTATTCTTTGGCGACAAAGACCACTTCGTCGACCAGGAGCAAAAAACTTTCAGAAAAGAGTGCATCATCGACTTTCTCAACGAGCAGGGTATCGCCCTCTATGACACGGCAACGGCTGTTGTTCGCACCAAGAACACAGCTTCCGACAAGGACCTTGAGGTGGTGGAACCTACCGACCTCGACGCGTTGCTTCGACGCTTGCCACGATGCCTGACCGTTGTCACAACAGGACAGAAGTCTACCGACCTCTTCACCAAGTATTTCAACATGGAACAACCTCGTGTAGGCGCATCAGAGCCCTTCGTCTTCGACGGCAGGCCTATGCGCCTTTTTCGTATGCCCAGTTCGTCGCGTGCCTATCCCATGCGCGTTGAGCAAAAGGCAGAATACTATCAGGCACTCTTCAAATCGGCAGAAAATCGTAAAATCGCAAAATAAATAGTAAATCGTAAATCGTCAAATCGTAAATAAATAGTAAATCGTAAATCGTCAAATCGTAAATTACAAAAATGACAATTATAGGAATAGCCGGTGGTACCGGTTCAGGAAAAACCACAGTAGTAAGGAAAATCGTCGAGGCACTGCCGCCGCATTGCGTAGCCGTCGTACCACTCGACTCGTACTACAACGACACATCGGACATGACCGAGGAGGAACGACGCAACATCAACTTCGACCACCCCGATGCCTTCGACTGGAAACTGCTCCACAAGCAGATCTCCGAACTGCGCAAGGGTCGGGCCATTGAGCAGCCCACCTACTCGTATATCGAAAGCAACCGACAAAAGGAGACGGTGCATGTAGAGCCGAAGCCCGTCATCATCATTGAAGGTATCATGACGCTTGTCGACCGCCGACTGCGCGACATGATGGACCTGAAGATTTTTGTCGATACCGACAGCGACGAACGCCTCATCCGCAACATCCTACGCGACGTGAAAGAGCGCGGCCGTACCGTCGACATGGTGCTCAACCGCTACCTCGATGTGCTCAAACCCATGCACGAACAGTTTATCGAGCCGAGCAAGAAGTACGCCGACATCATTATCCCGCAAGGGGGTGAGAACAAGAAGGGTATCGCCATCCTCTGCGACTATATCCACGGCATAGCTAAGTAGAAACCTCCCCAAGCCCCTCCCAAGGAGGGGATGTAGGAGTAGGAACCTCCCCAAGCCCCTCCAAAGGAGGGGATGTAGGAGCAGACTTATAAGATTATTGTATGATGAAGAAAGGATTTATCATGGTGTGTCTGTCGATGTTGATGGCATTGACAGCCAGTGCGCAGACTGCGCTGAAGAAAGTATACAACGAAGACATCAACCCTTTGGAGCAAATCGACAAGGCTGTGACAGCAGCTAAGGCTGAAGGAAAGTTTGTCATCTGCCAGGTGGGAGGCAACTGGTGCCCTTGGTGCCTGCGCTTCGCCGATTTCATCACCAACGACAGCGAAATAAGCGGACTGATAGAAGACAACTTCGTCTATGCTCACGTCAACTACAACCCGCGGAAAAAGGAGGGTGAAGAGAAACAACAGCAGGCGGCCCAGATGCTGAAGCGATTGGGCAACCCGGCACGTTTCGGTTTCCCTGTGTTTGTTGTTCTCAATGAGAACGGCGACGTTATCCATATCCAAGACTCCAGCTTCCTCGAGCAAGACAAAGGCTACGACAAGGAGAAGGTGATGCGGTTCTTCAAGAACTGGACACCACAGGCTGTCAAACAGTAAAGGAAAGACCGATGACGAAGGTTAGCAGCATCGCCTGCCTGCTTCTTGCTACTCTTCTTGCTGCATGCAGCAAACGGCAAGAGCCCATGACGAACGCCATGTACTACTGGAGTACGACGTTCGACATCGACTCTGCGAAGACACTATTCATGCAGCAGCACAATGTCCAGAAGCTCTACATCAGGTATTTCGACGTCATCGTCGACGACGGCACTGGCGAGCTGATGCCCAATGCGAGCATCCGCTTTCCTGTTTCCCGGGAAGAAGGTAATCTCGAGCCCTCGCACCCTCGTACCTCCGTACCCCAGAAAGAGAACATACTCGGAGAAAAAGAAATCGTCCCCACCATATTCATTGTCAACGACGTGATGCGGAAGAACACCGACGGTCTGGCGGAGAAAATCCTGAAGCGCGTCATGCAGATGAACGAGACACACGGCATCAAGAATGTCCACGAGCTGCAAATCGACTGCGACTGGTCGGTGAAGACCCGCCAGCGCTTCTTTGTTTTCATGAAAGAGCTTCATCAGCTGGCACAGAAAGAGGGACTGCGCCTCTCGGCAACCATCCGTCTGCATCAGCTCTCGCAAAAACCGCCATCGTGCGACCGCGGCATCCTGATGATGTACAACACGGGCGACTTCTCCAACTTCGACGACGAGCATCCTATCCTCGACATGCAGGTGGCAGGACCCTATCTGCAGCACCTGAAGAACTACTCCCTCCCCTTGGCCACAGCCTACCCCATCTTTGCCTACGATGTGGTGTTCAGGAAGTTTTCGCACCCTCGCACCCCCGCACCCTCGAAATATATCTACATCGGCCTTCAGCATTTCGATGGCGAGATACCTGTGATGGCGGGCGACACCATCGTTCGTCGCTTTGCTTCCTTCGACGAGGTGATGCAGGTGCGTCGCGCTATCGACAAACTGCGCCCCGATGCCAACCGCGAGGTGATTCTTTTTGATTTGAATAATACGAACATAACAAGATTTAAACATAACGAATATGAAGAGATTTTTGGCCATTAGCCTGATGATGATCAGCATCATCATCAAGGCCAGTGCGTGTGCAGGGGGCATCACGCACAACTATTACATGATGAACATCTATCCCAAGTATCAATGGGAAAACCAGCTGTCCGACCGCTACAACAAGTTCTGGCGCGTCTACACCAACGACGAGGTGTGGGGATTCAGCACTTGGCAGAAAGACAATATCATCGAGATAGCCCAGAAGAAGGGCGATAGCGAGATTGTCGAATACGTCGCACTGCTTAGTGACTATCTCGACAACTGCGGCGAGATCAGCAACGGATGGGACTACCCGACAGCCGAACAACTCAACAAGCAGGACGAGACGATGGAGTACATCCTCGCTGCTGCCAAAAGCTACAAGGGCTCACGCCTCCGCGCTCAGTATGCCCTGATGCAGATGCGTGCCAACATGCAGCTGGAACGCCATCAGGACAATATCAACTACTGGACGGCTACGGCATCCCAGCTGCCCGAGAGCGTCTACCGCGACATGATGAAGAACATCTATGCCGGAGCGCTCCTTCGTACGGGACAGCGCAAGGCGGCCTGGAATATCTATGCCGAACAGGGCGACTATGTGTCGCTGCGCTGGAGCGTCTTCAAGTATCGCAACCTCGCCGGCATCCAGAAGATCTACGGCGAAGATGCCAACGCCGAAGTACTCAGCTATCTCGTGCAAGACTTCGTCAACAGCGCACAGGAGACCTACGACAACCTTAGCGGCATGAGCGACGAGCTGGGACTGACAGAGGCAGAGACACGCGAGTGGGTCAACGAGAACGTCAACATGGTGGGATGCAACCCCGTCTACGATGCTGAGGTGAACAACTTCATCAGCTTCGCCCATCAGGTGGTCAGCGAGAAGAAGAACAACGACCCGGCACTCTGGATGGCAGCTGCAGCCCTGCTCCATTATTTCCAGCGCAACAACGCCGCTGCCATGAACGAGATAGAGGAGGCCATGAAGCTCGGCGGCTCGCAGCGCATCAAGGACAATGTGCGTGCCATCCGTCTGCTCATCGCCACCTCGGGAATGAAGACGGACAAGAAATTCTCCAAGTTCGTCGTCAGCGAGCTGCAATGGCTCGACCAAAAGATAGCCGGCGAAGGCGAATACGACGACTACTTCACGCATGCCAAAGACCGCATCGTCAACATCGGCCTGACAGGCCGCTACCTCAGCGAGGGCAACAAGAATATGGCCGCTGCCGTTGCAGGAATGGATGTCGACAGCTACAAGCTTCAGCCTGACAACGAGGGTGACGAGGGCTATGGATGGAATCCCAACTACAGCGGCGAGTTCTACGCCGGCATATTCAGCGAGATGTCGGCCGACGAGGCGATAGCCTTCTACAGTTTCCTCAACGCCCAGCACAAAGACGAGCTTGAGAAGTACGTCTGCGAGAAGAATCTCCAGAAGCGCTCCGCCGACTACTTCAACGACTTCATCGGAACGAAGCTTTTGGCTGAAGGGAAGTTTGCCGATGCCGTTCCTTACCTTGAGAAAGTGCCTCTCCGCTTCATGGAGCAACAGAACATCAGCTGGTATCTCGCCAACCGCGACTACACCAAGCCACGCTGGTTTGGCAAGCAGAACCCGACCGACGAAGACGAATATACCGACGGACCGGGCAAGGGTACCATCACCGTCAACAAGAAGCTGCAGTTCTGCCGCGACATGCAGCAGCTCATGGCGCGCCACCTCCTTGCCCCTGCCGGCGACGAGCGCAAGCAGCTGGCCTATGAGATGGCGGTGCGCTACTATCAGGCATCGCCCTGGGGCGACTGCTGGTTCCTCTCCGACTATGGATGGTCGTCATACCGTTCTACGGAAGACCCCATACCGATGTTCGTCACCAATGCATACAACTATCTGACGGAGGCCATGACGGCTACCAACCCCAAACTGCGCCTTGAGAGCCTCTATGCCCGTGCTTACCTGCCCACAGCCGACGAATTCTACTACAACTGGGAGAACGGACGATGGATCATCGACAGCGAGTCAAGCCAATATCAGGCTCTCAACGACCTGGCCGACTACGTCCGCAAGAACACCGATGCACGCGGCACATCCTACATCATGCAGTGTGACATCATCCAGCAGTTCATCCACTAAAGTCATTGCAAGATAGTCTAACAAAAAGGGATTTCCCCCCGGATGATAGGGGAAATCCCTTTTTTTGATGCGCAAAAGACATTATTTTTGCAGTACAAACCAATCAAACATGATGTCTATGAACAACCTACATCCAACCCACCCGCTCGGCCGAAGGACGCTTGCTTGGAAAAGTCATTCCTCCCTCCCCCTTGCTGATTCAAGAAAGCTTCTTGCGAAACTATTCCTACTGCTGATGCTCTTGTCCGTTGCCACGACGGTGCAAGCCCGCCGTGTGGGCGTCTTCTGCTTCCTCTCTGGAGAGCAAAGCGGCCATTACGCCGATGGCAATATCCGTGCACAGATTCTTCCGCTGCCCGACGGACAGGCTGTGGTAGAAGTGGAGAACCTCACCGACCGCATCGTCTATATCGACCGCGGACGCTCGTTCGTCTATACCAACAACAACTCGTCGCCGATGTTCGTCCCCTCCTCGCAGACCAATGCCTACTCTCAGGGGCGAGGCGTCATCACACAGACCGACAGCCAGATGGCATGGGGCAGCTTCGAGGCAAACACCACGGCCAGCACCCGCTACGACCAGCGCATCCTCACCATCGCTCCCCACGGCACAGCCCAGGTGTATATCTGGAACGACCTCTCCTATCTCTTGCGTCAGGATATGGTATATGCGCCACGCGAAAAGATGGGCCATTTCATCACGTCATCCACTCTATCGGGTGCTCACGACAGCTCTGCCAACCGTCAGCCTTTCCGCAAAGGCGACTCACGCTTCTATTCGGCCGATGCTACGCCGCTCTCGCTTTCCGTTGACATGAGCTATGCCTTCACAGAACCCTTCGCACAGATGGAGAAGACATCAGGCACAGCGGATAGCGAGGTAGTACGAGTCAAGATGTCCGACTATGTGTCGGCCATCGTCATCGCACCGTACAAGAGCATTCTCAGCGACGGTTCCATCGACTATGCCCTGGCACCCTCCGTCGGCGACCGTTTGTGCTTCGCCTATCGCTGTGGCAACAACAAGGCGACCGTCGCCGGTATTGCCATAGCAGGCGTTATCGTCGGTGCTGTTGCCGCTGCCCTCCTTGTTCCAGACTACGACACCAGCATCGATCCTCATTTCTGAACTAAGAATTAGGCAGGCACACAACCACCTGT
>JAGBLC010000128.1 GCA_017635615.1 Prevotella sp. | reverse complement strand
GAGAGGTGAGAGGTGAGGGGTGAGGGGTGAGAGGTGAGGGGTGAGGGCTGAGCGGTACAAGTATTGATGTCTTGTGTCACCCTTCCTCCCAAGGCCATAGCCAGTGTCTGCATGCCACGGCAGATGCCGAGCATCGGAATCTGCCGGTTGTAGGCCAGTCGGGTGATAAGAAGCTCCGGCAGGTCGCGTTGTGCGTTGATATGTCCAAGGCCCTGACAGGGTTCCTCACCGCTCCAAAGAGGGTTAAAATCGGCACCGCCGCTGAGGATGAGTCCGTCGATGTGGTCCAAGATGTTGATGATGGTGTTCTTGTCGGCGACGGGTGGTATGACGATAGGCGTTGCCCCTGCAGCAATGACCTGCTGATAGTATTTCTCACGCAGCGTGAGGTCGCCGTCGGCATAGTTGCCCGTTATGCCGATGATGGGCTGCCGTTCGGCCTCGGGGTATGCCGCATAGATAGGGTTGATATACGACTGTATGTTGAAGTTGTTCATTGTCGGGTTGTATGTCCTTACTGATTGATGGGGATGTCGCGCTTGATGCTCTGTTCGAGCGAGATAAGTGTCTCTGTGGCCACTACGCCGGGTATGCTCTGCAGTTGCTCGTTGATGAGGTGCATGAGCTGTTCGTTGTCTTTGGCGAAGAGCTTCACCATCATGGTGTATGGGCCTGTGGTGAAGTGGCATTCTACCACCTCGGGTATGTCTTTGAGCTTTTCCACCACACTTTTATACATGTTGCCACGCTCGAGGTTCATGCCGACATAAGTGCAGGTGGTATACCCCAATGCCTTGGGGTTGATTTCAAACGAGCTGCCCACGATGACACCGTCATCGATGAGGTGTTGGACACGCTGATGGATGGCAGCTCGCGACACACCGCATTCGGCGGCTACATCTTTGAAAGGCAAACGGGCATTCTTTGAGATGATGCCCATGATTTTTTTGTCCAGATTATCTATTTTCTCCATGTTTTGATTGCTGATAATGTTCAGATGGTATGATTAGCAAGCAAAAGTAGGTATAATAAATGAAATATGCAACAATTTGACAGAAAAAGTATGCTTTTTCAAGCCAAATTGTTGCATATTTGAAAATGTATAAGCCTTTGCGGGGCTATTTTGCTGTCTTTTTGGCAGCAGGCTTCGTGTTCTTTGCGGGCTTTGTGGCTGGCTTAACAGCAGGTTTGTCAGTTGCCGTCTTCTCGGCTGCGGGAGCAGCCTTGACCACCTCTTCCACTTCGACGGTGAAGATGAGGGTCGAGAAGGCAGGAATCTTGCCTGCCTGACGTTCGCCGTAGGCCAGGTTCTCGGGGATGTAGAGCTCCCATTTGCTGCCGGCAGGCATCATGGTGAGCGCCTCTGTCCATCCCTTGATGACCTGATTGGGGCGGAACTTGCTGGTCTGCGGGTTGCGTTCGTAGCTGCTATCGAACACCGTGCCGTCGATAAGCCGGCCTTCGTATTTCACGACCACCTCGTCGTTGACTTCGGCCACAGCACCTGTACCTTCGCGCAGCACCTTATACTGCAGTCCGCTGGGCAGTGTCTTGACGCCTTCCTTCGTGGCATTCTCGGCCAGGAACTGTCGTCCCTCAGCCTTGGCAGCCTCTTCCTTGGCATGCTTGACGGCCTCGCGTCGTGTGCGGATGAGCTCTTCGGCCTTCTCCTGATGGTAGACGGCGGTGTCGTTCTTCAGCGAGGCGAGGAAGCCCTGCACCAGCTGGTCGCGCTGGATGGGGGTGTCGGATCCTTCAAACTCCTGTGTGATGCCCGGCAGCATACGGTCTTGCAGCATCCCTGCTATGGCGATACCTGCTCCGTAGGCCTTGATGGGGTCGTCGACGTTCACCTTCAGTGCTTCCTCGAAACCACGGATAAAGTCGTCCATGAAGGCTTCGTCGACACCATATTGCTGCTTCAGGAAGGGCAGCAGTCCATTGGTGAGCGACATACCTGCGGCATAGCTCACCGAGTCGGCTGTCGTATTGAGCACAACGGCGGGGCAGCTCTGGGCTGCCTCCGCCTGTTTCTTTGTCTTCTTCTTGTCGGGAGCAGCCTGCATCATAGCGGCGCAACCAACGAGAAGGACGAACATGAATGCTAATTTCTTCATGGCTTATTTCTCGATACCAAGCAGTTCGATCTTGAAGATAAGTGTAGAGAAGGGCTTGATCTGTCCCTGCTCGCGCTCAGCGTAAGCCTTATCCTGCGGGATAACGACCTCCCATGTAGAGCCAACGGGCATGTGGGTCAGAGCCTCTGTCCATCCGGGGATAACCTGGTTGGCACCCAGTGTGATGGGCTCTCCGCGCTTGTAAGAGCTGTCGAAGACGGTGCCGTCGATGGTCTTACCCTCGTAGTGCACCTTCACACGCGATGTGTCGGCGGGGATGGCACCCGAACCTTCCTTGATGACCTTATAGAGCACGCCGCCGGGGAGCTTCTTCACATCGGCGTTCTTGGCATACTTGGCCATGTACTCTTCGCCGGCCTTCTTGTTGCCGCCATACTGCTTCTCCATTTCCTTCGACTTGATTTCGCGCATCTTGTCCTGAGCCACCTGCTGAGCCTGCTCGAGCGTCATCAGTCCGGTGCGTCCTGTCGTAGCGGTAATGAAACCAGCCATGAAGTTCTTCATAGAAATGGTCTTCGTGCTGTCTTCTCCGAAGATCTCGTGGTTGATGTTCTTCACCATCTGCTGTCCAATCTGCTGACCAATCTGCAGACCGGCAAAGTAGGCATTCTTCTGCTTGTCATCGCCAGCATTAACTCCCTCGTTGAGACCCTTGATGAAGGCATCCATGTAAGCTGTGTCTACGCCGAGACGCTGTACGAGATAGTCTTTCAAACCCTGAGTCTGTGCCATACCGATGGCATAGCTCAACGTGTCTACATCACTCTTAAGGCTGGCCTTAGGAGTTCCATTGCCGCACGATGTGATGGTAGCGGCAGCAATAGCCATAGCGGCTACGAATGTTAACTTTTTCATTGTTGTTTTTATTGTTAGAATGTTGTTTTATCTAATAGACGAGGATGTCTTACATCACCTCAAGCAGCTCCACGTCGAAGATGAGCGCGGAGAAGGGAGGGATGCTGCCACCGGCTCCGCTGGGACCGTAGGCCAGCATATAGGGCAGGAAGAAGCGATACTTGCCACCTTCCTTCATCAGTTGCAGACCTTCGGTCCATCCTGCGATGACCTGGTCGAGGCCGAAGACGGCCGGTTCGCCTCGCTCTACGCTGCTGTCGAAGACAGTGCCGTCGACGAGGAATCCCTCATAGTGGCAACGCACCTTGTCGGATGGTTTCGGGCTGCGCCCCGTTCCTTCTTTGAGCACCATGTACTGCAGTCCGCTCTCGCGCACCTTGACACCTTCTTTCTTGGCATTCTCAGCGAGGAATTTCTCGCCTTCCACCTTGGCTTTCCGTCCGGCGGCTTCGCGCTCTTTCTGCATCTGCTCTTCCTTCTTCTGGAAATAGTTTTGCACGAGTAGCTGCGCCTCATGGTGGTCTACCTGTGGCTTTTTGCCGGTGAGCACATCTTTGATAGCGCTAAAAAAGTCGTCGAGCTCCAGTCCTTCAATATTCATCTGCAGCAACTGCTGGCCGATGCCGAGACCCAAGCCATAGCTAAGTTTATCCATAATTTCAGCCTTTCTTTTTATATTTAAGTAGGTATATTTCAAAAAAATCGGGGCAAAGGTACACTTTTTTTTGAATTTATTTGTCGTTATTGAAGAAATATTAGTAATTTTGTGCATTCTTAAACTTAGTTGACAAGAAAAAGGATTCAAATATCAGAAAGAAATATGAAAAAGATTGTTGTTTTGACAGGAGCCGGCATGTCAGTGGAAAGCGGTCTGAGCACATTCCGCGATGCCGACGGACTATGGGAGAACTATCCAGTGGCCCGTGTGGCAACCCACGAGGGCTGGGTGGCCGATCCTG
This sequence comes from Prevotella sp., assembly GCA_017635615.1. GTDB lineage: Bacteria > Bacteroidota > Bacteroidia > Bacteroidales > Bacteroidaceae > Prevotella. The sequence goes on along the minus strand of JAGBLC010000128.1, from coordinate 6,662 downwards.
AGTATGTGAACAGTTTCTACAACATGCTGCGTAAGAAATTAGTGGAAGCAAAGCCCAATGAGGGCCATCGTTTGGTGGCCGGTTTGGAGAAAGACTTCGACGTGACGGTGGTGACACAGAATGTCGACAACCTGCACGAGATGGCTGGTTCTACCCACGTGGTGCATCTGCATGGCGAACTGATGAAGGTGTGCAGCAGTCGTGATGTCGACAACCCCCAATACCAGCGCACGCTGACACCTCCCGACCTTGAGGTGGCGCCGGGCGAGAAAGCTGGCGACGGTTCGTTGCTCCGCCCCTTCATCGTCTTCTTCGGCGAGGGCGTTCCCAACATCATGACCGCTGCCGAAGAGGTGTCGAAGGCCGACATCCTCATCATCATCGGAACGTCGCTCGTGGTCTATCCCGCTGCCGGACTGGTGCAGTATGCTCCGCAGGGCATCCCCATCTACCTCATCGACCCCAACCCTGTGGCAGCTGCCACGAGCCGTGGCATCCATCAGATCCAGAAAGGAGCCAGCGAGGGCATGAAGGAACTCACCGAGATTCTTGGAAAATTAAAGAATTAAAAAATTGAAGAATTGAAAGATTGAACGATTTGAAATGAATATTAGCAAACAAACATTGTGGCGTGAGATTCGCGACTATCTCGTCATTCTCATTGGCCTGTTCAGCTACACCATTGGCTGGACGCTTTTTCTCTTACCTAACAATATCTCGACAGGCGGCGTGCCCGGTGTGTCATCTATTCTCTATTGGGCTTTCGAGACCCCTGTGCAAGTGACGTTCTTCGCCGTCAATGCCGTGCTGCTGTTGTTGGCACTGAGAATCTTGGGTTTTAAGTTCTGCATCAAGACCATCTATGGCGTGGTGATGCTCACCATCATCCTGTCGTTCTTCCAACCGCTCATCAAGGACACCCACCTGTTGGCCGACCAGCCTTTCATGGCTGCCATCATCGGTGGCTGCTTCTGTGGCATCGGCATCGGCTTGGGACTGGTGAGCAACGGCTCGTCGGGCGGAACAGACATCATCGCAGCCATCATCCACAAGTATCGCGACATTTCGCTCGGCCACCTTATCCTGATGGTCGACCTCATCGTCATCACCAGCTCGTATGTCGTGCTGAGAGACTGGAACCAGGTGCTCTATGGTTATGTGGTGCTCTTCGTCTCGTCGTATGTCGTCGACCAAGTGGTTAATGCCATGCGCCAGAGCGTGCAGTTCTTCATCATCTCCGAGAAGCACGAAGAGATAGCCCGTGCCATCGTTTCAGAGCGCCACCGTGGCTGTACCGTCATCGACGGCAAGGGCTTTTATACCGGCCACGAACAGAAAATCCTGTTTGTGCTGGCCAAGAAGCGCGAGAGCGGCATGATCTTCCAGCTTATCAACGACATCGACCCGGGTGCCTTCGTCACACAGAGTGCCGTCATCGGTGTCTATGGCCAGGGCTTCGACCACATGAAGGTGAGACATAAAAAGTAATTTCTCAAGTAGTCAACTTAAAGAATATGAAAGAAAACGAAAACATCCAGCTTCCCGAAAATGCGTTTCGAGAACTCCACGAAGGAGAACAATACGAACCGGTGATGTCGCCCCATCAGGCATATCCCGAAGTGAATGGCTGGTCGGTGACATGGGGTATCCTCATGGCCGTCCTCTTCTCGGCTGCTGCCGCCTATCTCGGACTGAAGGTGGGCCAGGTGTTTGAAGCTGCCATCCCCATTGCTATCATTGCCGTAGGCGTCTCCACGGCCGCTAAGCGCAAGCGCGCCCTTGGCGAGAACGTCATCATCCAGTCGATAGGTGCCTGCTCGGGTGTCATCGTGGCTGGAGCCATCTTCACCCTTCCAGCCATCTATATCCTGCAGGCAAAATATCCCGACATGACGGTATCGTTCATGAAAGTGTTCCTCAGTTCGCTCTTGGGTGGTATCATCGGCATCTTGTTCCTCATTCCCTTCCGCAAATACTTCGTCAGCGATATGCACGGCAAATATCCATTCCCGGAGGCCACTGCCACGACGCAGGTGCTCGTGAGCGGAGCCAAAGGTGGTTCGCAGGCCAAGCCGTTGCTCTTCGCCGGCCTTGTGGGCGGACTTTACGACTTCATCGTTGCCACCTTCGGTTGGTGGAACGAGAACTTCACTACCCGTGTCATCGGATGGGGCGAACTGTTGGCCGACAAGGCCAAGCTGGTGTTCAAGGTGAATACGGGAGCCGCCGTCTTGGGTCTTGGCTACATCATCGGCTTCAAGTATGCCCTCATCATCTGTCTGGGCTCGCTCTCCGTGTGGTGGATCATCGTGCCAGGCCTGGCACTGATTTTCCCCGACACCGTGCTCAGCCAGTGGGATCCGTCTATCACGACAGCCGTCGGCGACATGAGCCCGGAGGCCATCTTCAAGGCCTACGGCAAGTCTATCGGTATCGGAGGCATCGCCATGGCTGGTATCATCGGTATCATCAAGAGCTGGGGCATCATCAAGAGTGCTGTTGGCCTGGCAGCCCAGGAGATGAAGGGAGGCAAGACCGTCGACAAGGAGCAGTTGCGCACACATCGCGACATCTCGTTCAAGATTATTGCCATAGGCTCCATCATCACCATCATCCTGACATTCCTTTTCTTCTATTTTGATGTGATGGAGGGCAACATCGTTCATGCCCTCGTTGCCATCCTGCTCGTCACCGTCATTGCGTTCCTCTTCACCACGGTGGCAGCCAACGCCATCGCCATCGTAGGTTCCAATCCTGTCAGCGGCATGACGCTGATGACGCTCATCCTGGCCTCCGTTGTGATGGTGGCCGTGGGGCTGAACGGGCCTGGTGGCATGCTGGCCGCGCTGATCATGGGTGGTGTGGTATGTACGGCTCTCTCCATGGCTGGCGGGTTTATCACCGACCTGAAGATAGGCTACTGGCTTGGCACAACACCGGCCAAGCAGCAGACGTGGAAGTTCCTCGGCACGCTGGTTTCTGCCGCTACCGTGGGTGGTGTGATGATTATCCTGAACAAGACCTACGGTTTCACCAGCGGACAGCTGGCAGCCCCCCAAGCCAACGCTATGGCAGCCGTCATCGAGCCGCTGATGAACGGTGTGGGTGCCCCGTGGCTGCTTTATGGCATCGGTGCCGTTCTCTCTGTCGTGCTGACATGGTGTAAGGTTCCGGCTTTGCCTTTCGCCTTGGGTATGTTCATTCCCTTAGAGCTGAACATCCCTCTGCTGGTGGGTGGCGCCGTCCATTCGTTTGTCACCACGCGCTCGAAGAATGCCGACGTCAACAAAGACCGTGGAGAGAAGGGAACGCTCATCGCCTCTGGCTTCATCGCCGGTGGTGCCTTGATGGGCGTTGTCAGTGCGCTGTTGCGCTTCGGCGGCATCAACCTCATCAACGAGTCGTGGCTTGCCAACCCGCTCTCGGAGGTTTGCTCCCTCGCAGCCTACATCCTGCTCATCCTCTACTTTGTCAAGGCTACGCAGACGAAGAAGGGATAGTATAGCGATACCGCTACAACGAAAAAGGCCGCACTTCACAGTGCAGCCTTTTTTGGTTCAATTGAACAATACTCTTTGCCTTAAAATCATAAAAATAAGAAGACAATTTGTACGGGATGAATATTTCGCTTGCAAAGGTAAATAATCTTTACTTAATATCCAAATGTTTTAAAGATTTTTAGCGTTAAATTTTCCATCTGATTTGCAGAAGCAGGTCGCAAATGGATGAACTTTGGATGAGCTGATAGCCTGTTCCGATGGTGGAGCGGTCGAAGTAGTCGGTGACGCCAATCTTGGCGTTGAGCGTCAGCCGGCTGCCTACCTGTTGCCGCAGCATAACCATATAGCGCAGGCCATTACCATAGTAGGTCGGCATAGAGAAGTCGTAGCGCAGACTGCGTTCGTAACTGTAGATGCGGCTGTCGTAGTCGTCGGTATCAAACAAGGCAATGCTGCCAGTGAGGCGTGTCGAAGGCAGCGCATTCCACGATGCCTGTTGGCTGAGCATCCACCCGCGGCTCTTCTCTCTGAACGACGTCTGTGCCAGGTCGAGCTGTGTACGGAGGTCGAGCGCGTCTGTTTGGTAAGAGGCTGCGATGCGTGCCCTATGCTCCGTACGCCATAGCAGCTGGGTATGGCTTTCATCGTCGCGTTGCCGACGGCGCATCCGGTAGTGGGCAGAAAACAGCCAGTTGCGGCGTAATGCGTAGGTGAGCTTGGTGTAGAAGTCGTAGGCATGCGACGACCGGCTCGTCTGGTATTTCGCCCACGGGTGGTAGGCCACGTCGGCAAATCCCTCGATGTTGAAGCGTCGCGAAGGCCGCCAGCTTGCACCAGCATAGAGTCCGCTCTCGTTCTGTACGGCTCCACCGTCGCTGAAGCTGTTGCCCAGGATGGTTGTGTACTTCATGCCATAGAAACGTTGCAAGAGCATGAGGCTGAAGCTGTTGTTTACTTGCCATGAGAGACGGTTGATGGTAGCGATGGCCTTGCTGTCGCCTGTCGCCGTCTCGCCATGTAGGGTAAGAGGACCCAGCAGCAGGCCGTAGTGGATGCCAGCATTCCAGAAATCGCGTCCGTAGGCCTGATAGCGCCGGTAGAGCGTCTTGGTGTTGGGATGGAGGTCGCGGTCGAACCGTGTATAGGTGGCTGTGGCCCCAATATAATAATAAGTACGCGCGTGCGTGACATTTACTCCTGCTGCCAGTTGTTCAGAGTTGTTCTTCTTGTCCATCTCGCTCTGCGTGCGGTGGTAGCCCGATGTGACGATGGTGGCCATCGAGCCGTCGTCGTTGAGCGTGGCATCGATGTCGCGGTAAGAAAGGAAGGCCGAGAGGTCTGTCTGTTTGTCGATGCTCACCGTGGCCGCCACGCCTTGCAGGTAGTTGGCAGCCGACCTTGACGAGTGTTGCCTGATGTTGCTGCGGGCAGCCCCCATCGAGTTGACGGCCCATGTCTTGCCTAAAAGCAGGTTGTTGTTCACCACGAGACCCATGCCAAAGCTGGCTCGGTAGCGTCCTAAGACGATGGTCTTGAACCGTCCGATGTCGTTCATCACGGCGTAGAACGAGTAGAAGTCGTAGCCCATCTTGTTCTTGTTGGCGAAGAAGGGCTCGCCGGCATCCTGTGCACCCACCAGTCCCACTTTGAAGCGTTGTCCGTAGCTGAAGCTGTAGCGCAGGTCGTGTCGGTAGGGATAGCCTAAGTAGCCTTCGTCGTCGCCTTTCCTCTTATAGAATGGGATGCGTGCCGTTGCCATGAGTTCGTGTCGTCCATATTTCAGGATGTTGCTCGCCGAGGGGAAACTACGCTGCGTAGGCTGTTCGGATTGGATATTGACAAAATACATGAGCAACTGCCGCTTGGTGTAGTCGAGCTGACCAACCATGGCCAGTTCGCCCAGGCTCTTCATCGGTCCGTGGCGGTCGATGTATTCGCAGATGGCGTCAATGTCTTCGCTGCCCAAGAAGGGCAACTGTTGCCACTGTTCGCGCGTGGCGGTGTTGACGTCGAGGGGGTGTTGTTCCAGGTCGCAGAGCAGGTCGAAGGCTTGCTCATAGGCAGCTATCTGCTCGTCATCGTCGGCCAGCTGTTCGAGCATCGGCAGCCAGTCTTGTGCCAACGTGTGGGCTGCCGAGAGGAACAGCAGGAAGAAGAGGATGATGTTCTTTTTCATGGTTTACGTTTTATTGATTCTCCCGATACTCTATTTATCCTTTTTTCGGATGATAGTAAGGCCATCGCGCAAGGGCAGGATGACACGTTCCACCCTTGGGTCGCTGGCCACGAAATCGTTGAAGTGCTCGATGCCCAAGGTCTGGCGGTCGGCAGGCCGTGCCTCTTCCAGCACGTGGCCGTCCCACAACGTGTTGTCCGCCAGGATGAAGCCGCCCGGCCTGACGATACCGAGAGCCATCTCATAAGCTTCGAGATAGGTACGCTTGTCGCCGTCGAGGAAAACCATGTCGAAGGTGGTGCCTAATTTGGGTGCCTCAACGATGGCATCGCCGATGGTGAACACAATCTTGTCGGCCACCTCGCTTCCCTCTATCCACGGTCGGGTGAAGGGTTCCAGCTCGTCGTTGATCTCGTAGGTGAAGAGGCGACCGCCGTCTTCCAGTCCCTCTGCCATGCTGATGGCGCTGTAGCCGCTGAAAGTTCCCACTTCGAGGATGTTCTTCGGCCTTATCATGTGTACCAACATCTTGAGCAGCCGTCCCTGCAGGTGGCCACTGGCCATGCGTCCGCGCAACAGATGGATGTTGGTGGCGCGGTACAGACGATACAGGTAGTCGCCCTCGGGATCGATATGCCGTAATATGTAGTCAGTCTCCCGTTCAGTTATTTCGTTCATTATTGGCAATGTTTATCGGATGGACAGAATCTATGAGTGCCTCAACGGCCAGCCGGTAGCCTTCGAGGCCGAAACCGGCGATGATGCCACGGCAGACAGCGGTGAGGAGCGACTGGTGGCGGAAAGGTTCGCGCTGGTGGATGTTGCTGATGTGCACCTCGACGACAGGCGACTCGATGCTGCTGATGCAGTCGCGCAGCGCCACGCTTGTATGGGTATACCCCCCAGCGTTGAGGACGATGCCGTCGACGGAGAATCCGTCGCGCTGCAGCCGGTCGATGAGTTCCCCCTCGATGTTCGACTGGAAG
>JAGBLC010000127.1 GCA_017635615.1 Prevotella sp. | reverse complement strand
TTCATCATGCGGTTGGTGTAGGCAATGAGCTCTTGCTTCTTCTCAGCAGCAACCCCTACCCTGTCGAGATAGCGACGGCTCTCGGCAAAATAATGTTCTATCTTCTGCTGTGCCAGCTCGGCAATGCCAATCTCATTATAGATGGCGGTGACAGCCTTGATCTTCTCTTCGGCCACAGACTGCTCGGCACCTATCCAGCGGTTGAGCTCCTCGCGCTGACGGTCGTCGGCTCGGTTGAATGCATTGATGAGCATATACGTCTTCTTGTTACAGAGGATGTCGCCGCCGATGGCCTTACCGAACACTTTGGGGTCGCCATAGACGTCGAGATAGTCGTCCTGCAACTGGAAGGCAAGGCCCATCTGTTCGCCGAACTTGTACAGGTTGTGCGCATCTTCTTCGGGCGCACCGGCAAGGATGGCACCCATCTTTGTGGCACAAGCCAGGAGGACGCTTGTCTTCAGACGAATCATTTCGATATATTCATCTTCAGTCACATCCTGCCGCGTCTCGAAGTCCATGTCGTATTGCTGCCCCTCGCAAATCTCGATGGCCGTCTCGATGAAGAGGTTCTGCACCTGTGGCATCAGCCTTGCCTCGCATTGCAGCATCCGCTGGCAGGCCACGAGCAGCATGGCATCGCCCGAGAGGATGGCGGTGTTGTCGTCCCACTTCACGTGGACGGTGGGCTTTCCGCGACGTACGCCGGCACGGTCCATCAAGTCGTCGTGCAACAGCGTGTGGTTATGGTAAGTCTCTAAGGCACAGGCTTGCGGCAGGATGCTTTCCACATCGTCGGCATAGAGGTTGTAGGCCATCATCATCAGACTGGGACGGATGCGCTTGCCGCCAAGCGAGAGTTCGTAGCGGATGGGCTCGTAGAGGCTCTGCGGCTTACGATCGTAGGGCAGGTGGTCGAGATAGTCGTTGAAGATTCGGAGGATTTCGTTTGCTGTTTTCATTTTTTTGGAAAGGGATTTGGTGGGATTTGGTGGGATTTGTTGGGATTTATTGGGATTGCTGCTACAGCATAAAGACGACGGGAATGACGAACATCGTGCGACAGGGCTTGCCCTTGTCTTCGCCGGGCTTCCAGTCGGGCATCAGCTTCAGCACACGGAGCACCTCGCGATCCATCGAGGAGAAGTGCGACTTCACGATGCGGTGGTCCGACGTCGTTCCGTCTTTGTTGATAATGAACGACACAACCACCTTGCCCTGAATGTGGGCATTCTTCGCATCGGCAGGATATTTCAGGTTCTTCGTGAGCCATTTCATGAAAGCCACCATACCGCCCGGATATTCGGGCAGCCGCTCCACCTCGCGGAAGGAAAGCACCTTGTCGTTCTCGTCAAGTGCTACAGGCATCAGCGCCTGAAGCTCTTCTTCGGGGGTGAGGATACTCTCGGCATTGATAGCCACCTGCAGCTGCTGTACCAGACGGTCCTGCACCTCGGTAGCCACCGTCTTCTCCACGATGTTCAGCTTCGGTGTCGTCTTCGTCTCTTCCTCTATCGGGAGGGCCACCATGTCGTGCTGCTGCAGGGCTGGCAACAGCTCCATGTCCTGTGCCACCTCGTCTAAGAGCGACTCGTCGATGTCGTCGGCCGACGGTGTGATGTCATACTGCAGTACGGCAAAGAAAGCCGCCGTCGACAGGACGAACCCTATCAACAACCGCCGCCAACGACCCCGTTCGAGGTCGGCCTGAAAAGTTTTCTTGGCTTCCAATATACTAAAATCGATTTTTTTCCGTTATATATATGGATAGGCTTCACAGGAGAAGCTCCTTGCCTTGGGCTTGTAGCCCCCAGAAAGGCTTATCGCCGTGCAAAGGTAAGACAGATATTTGAAATAACGGCTATCATCGCCCAAAAATAATATGAATTAAATGAAAAAATTGATATTTTTTGCATTCCTTGCAGCTTTTGCCGCGAAAATGGCTGCCCAGGACGCTCAGACAGGCTACAGCTTCCTGCGGTTGCCGGTCAGTGCGCATGCTGCCGCCCTCGGCGGTGACAACATCACCATCATCGAAGACGATGCCTCGCTGATGTTCCACAACCCCTCGCTCTTGGGAAGCGTCACCGACAAGACCATCAACCTCAACTTCATGAACTACATGCAGGGTGCCAACACCGCCAGTGCTTCGTTCACCAAGATTATGGGCAGCAAGGCCACTTTAGGCATCATGGGCCAGTTTATGAACTACGGGAAGATGAAGCAGGTGGACGAGAACAACGTGCAGACGGGTGAGTTTTCGGCAAAGGACATCGTCGTCGCCGGAGCCTTGTCGTACCAGTTGGGCAAGAACATCGTGGGCGGCATCACGGCGCGCTTCATCAACTCGTACATCGGCGACTACAGCTCCATCGCTATGGCTGTCGACCTGGGTGCCAACTACTACGACCCGGAGCACGAATGGTCTGTCTCGGCCGTCGTGAAGAACCTTGGTGGCGAGCTCGACGCCTACGACAAGGAATACACCAAGCTGCCCATCGACTTGCAGCTTGGTGTATCGAAGCGTTTGGTGGGCTCGCCTCTTCGCCTCTCGGCGACGCTGGTCGACCTCAACCATACCGGCTATAAGTTTCTGAACCACCTCGTGGCAGGTGCCGACATCATCCTCTCGCCGCAGTTCTACGTGGCTGCCGGCTATAGTTTCCGCCGTGCCGACGAGATGAAGATCGTAGCCACGGGCGAGGAGAAAGGCTCGTCGCACGGTGCAGGCCTTTCGTTGGGAGGTGGCATCCAGCTGGAGCGTTTCAAGATCAACGTGGCCTACGGCAAGTATCACGTGTCGTCGAGTTCGCTCATCATCAATGCTTCCTTCGCTTTGTAAGCCGCCTCGCCCAAGCAGGTGGTCAGTTGTTTTTTATCACGAATAACAGAATTAAAGAATTGTTTCTCTGTGCATGCAATAGACGCAGACGGTCTAAGAGTGTGTCAGAGATTATCTACGACACCGTCAGAGATAGTCTACGACAACATCGGAGATAGTCTCCGACACCGTCAGAGATTATCTAAGACAACATCTGGAACCATCCCTAACAACATTTACGCCGACGTAGGAGGTCACGCTTCCCAGCGTGACACCTGCCACGTATGCGCTGCCTATGTTGCTGTTGCGACGCTAGGAAGCGTCGCCTCCTATGCTGCCACTTATGCGCTAATGTAGGAGGTCACGCTTCCCAGCGTGACACCTGCCACGTATGCGCTGCCTATGTTGCTGCCTATGTGCTGTTGCGACGCTGGGAAAGGCTACGGGTCGGCGCGTCAGCGGGAATGGCGTCGCCTCCTACGCTGCCACTTATGCGCTAATGTAGGAGGTCACGCTTCCCAGCGTGACACCTGCCACGTATGCGCTGCCTATGTTGCTGCCTATG
>JAGBLC010000126.1 GCA_017635615.1 Prevotella sp. | reverse complement strand
GGCGAGCATCGATGCTACGACGATGAGGACATAGAGCAGTATGAATATCCAGTGGAAGTAGAGCATTTAGGGAATGAAGAATGATGAGGCGAGCTATTTAAATCCGGCAATCTTGTGCACTTGCAAGGAGAGATGCCATCGGGGGTGAGCTTGGATGTAGGCGATGCAGGCTTTCAGGATGTGGATGTTCTGCTGGTCATCGCCCGTATCGCATGGTTGGAGGTAATAGTGGTCGGCGGGGAAATGGTCGAAGAGACCAGGTTCCTCGTCATCGCCGGTATAGACCAGTTTCAGCTCGTTGCATCGTGAGAGCACTGCGGGCTGGCGGGTGTTGCCCATCTTGGGCGTCTTGGGTGAGAACGTTATCCAGTCGATGTTGGCGGGTGGTCGGTGGGTGCCGTTTGTCTCCATGCTGACGAAGAAGCCCTTTCGGTGCAGTTGCTCGATAAGGGGTGCTGTGTCCTGGAGCGTCGGTTCGCCACCGGTGAGGACGATCATGGGGAGGCGCGGGCTTTGCGATTCAACGTCATACGGAACGAGCTGAAGGATAGCTTCAACAACTTCTTCGTCCGACATCTCGCTGAAGTGGCGGAAATCGGTGTCGCAGAAAGGGCAGGCAAGGTTGCATCCCGCCAAACGTACGAAGATGGCCGCCCTGCCCGTGTGGTGGCCTTCGCCTTGCAACGAATAGAATATCTCGTTGACCCGCATCAATTCTCAATTGTCAATTATCAATTATCAATTCTCAATTCTCAATTATCAATTCTCAATTCTCAATTATCAATTATCAATTGAATAGATGGCCACATTGCCCTCGCTCTCCTGCACACGAGCCTTATAGCAGGTGGCAATCTGCTCTGTACACCAACGGGCGATATTCTCCGCCGTAGGGTTGAAGGGCAGCACCTCGTTGAGGTCTTGGTGGTCGATGACGCTCTTGATGAGTCGTTTCACTTCGCTGAAGTCGACGACCATACCGTTTTGGTTGAGTTCTGCCGACTTGCAATAGATGGTGATGCGCCAGTTGTGGCCGTGAGGCTTGGTGCACTTGCTGTCGTAGTCGAGCTTCAGATGGTGCGAAGCCGAGACGTCGAATGTTTTTTCTATGTAATACACTTTTTAATTTACTATTTTACTATTTAATGATTTACTATTTACTATTTACGATTCATTTTTTTACCCCCTCAACTCCTCACTCACACAAGAATATTGCTGCCGAGCTTCTTGGCCAGCTGGTTGCGCACCTCTTGCAGATCTTTGTATTGTTGCATCATCTGCATCATGCGCTCCGGATCGTTGGCGTTGAGGATAATCTGGCGCTGCACATCTTTCATGTGGGAGTCCACATAGTTGAGCCGGAAGTCGAGGATGAGATGCTCCACGTGGTTCTGCAGCGAGTTTTCCTCCTTCCGCATCTGCAAGCTCTTGCTGAGCTGTACGGGGTCGACGAGCATATCGGTGGCCAGCGAGCTGACTTCCACGTCGGGATGGCGTGAGAAGTAGGTGGCACTGTCGAAATTGTCGTCAGTCGTGAAGCGGGCTGCCTCTTCCAATACCTTATTATATATAGGGTTGCTGAACGTGAGGGCGTCGGCCTTGAGGTTGAAGCTGATGTACTGAGCGACGGTGAGGCTGGTAATCTCGCCGTCGTCGGTCTCCACATTGTCGTAGAGCACCTCGCCGCCATGCCGGATGATGGTACGGATGAGCATCGACTCGATGGGGTTCACTTGGCGAGAGGCGGGTTGCGAGGAGGGAAGCGTGCTGCTACTGCCGTCGCGCGGTACGGAATCATTCGCGCTACTGGGTCTTTGTTCCTCGCTTCTTGTCGTTTTCTTGCCATTGCGTATCATCTTGTTCATCGACGAGATGAGGGTCGCCTCGTTGATGCCCAAGCGGTGAGAGCAGTCGGTGATGTAGGTGGCACGCACTATCTGATCGGGTATGACGCTGATGCTGCGTACGATGCTGTTGATGGCTTCCGAACGCTTGATGGGGTCGCTGACACCACGCAGCATCAGGTCCGACTTAAACTGGATGAAGTCTTTCTGGTGTTCCTCGATATACTGCTTAAACTCCTGCGCGTTATGCTTACGCGAGAAAGAGTCGGGGTCGTCGCCGTCGGGGAGAAGGAGCACCTTGACGTTCATGCCCTCCTGCAGGAGCATGTCCGTACCTCGCATGGCAGCATGGATGCCCGCCTCGTCGCCGTCGTAGAGCAGCACGATGTTGGGCGTGAAGCGGCGTAGCATCCTTATCTGGTGGACGCTGAGCGCCGTGCCGGAGTTGGCCACCACGTTCTCCAGTCCGCACTGGTGCATGGCGATGACGTCGGTATAGCCTTCCACCATATAGACGAGGTTCTCCTTGGCGATGGCCTTCTTGGCTTGGTAGATGCCGTAGAGCTGCTGCTCCTTGTGGTAGATCTCCGAGTCGGGCGAGTTGACATATTTCTGTTGTACGCCCTTCGTGGCAGCATCGAGCTTTCGTCCGCCGAAAGCCACCACTTTTCCGCTCATGCCGATCCAGGGGAAGATGACGCGACCGGCAAAACGGTCTACCAGCTGGTTGTCGTTTTCCCTGCGGTAGCAGATGCCCGTCTCTGTGAGGAACTCCTCTTGATAGCCTTTCTTCTTGGCTTCGCGCGGCAGGGCATAGCCGTCGGGGAGGTCGAAGCCGAGGCGGAACTTACGGATGATGTCGTCGCGGATGCCTCGTTTGCGGAAATACTGCATGCCGATGGCCACACCGTCGACATGGTTGTGGAGGATGTCCTCGAAGTAGTCGGCAGCCCACTCGTTGACGATGAACATCGACTCGCGCTTGCTCTCCGCCTCGCGTTCTTCGTTGGTGAGCTCACGTTCCTTTATCTCGATGTTGTATTTCTTGGCCAGCCAGCGCAGCGCCTCGGGATAAGTCATCTGCTCGTGTTCCATGATGAAGCCGACGGGGTTGCCTCCCTTTCCGCAGGAGAAGCACTTACAGATGCCACGAGCCGGTGAGACATAGAACGACGGTGTGCGCTCGTTGTGGAACGGGCACAGACCTTTGTAGCTTGCGCCGCTCTTGCGAAGCGTCACAAACTCGGACACCACGTCTACGATGTTTGCAGCGTCCATAATCTTGTCTACCGTTGCTCTGTCTATCATGAATTAATAACTGACTATGTCAAACTTGCTCTGGTTTGTTGGTCAAAGCGATTGCCATATCATTGAAATCGTTCAATATCTCTTGAAGGTGTGGGTTTCTGTTGTTAATGATAATAGCTATGTAAACCATCTCATTTTCTACCTCTGTATTAGCTGTACGAATGGTAAAACAGCCTGGTTCTATATTACGTTCGAACCATCGCAAGAAAAGTCTGTTCCTTCCACCTTCTTTACCATCGGATGTGTCGCACACATAGAGCAGCACATGCTGATTAAGACGGAAGAACTCATTGATGATGGCTAATACCGTTTTTTCAACATAAGGATCATGGGGAGTGTGCCTATGTTCTACTTTTTGCAATATGAGTTGGTAAGTCCTACATCCCCCTAGAATAATGTCCTCTTCGTCAAAACTGACACAATAATGGACTCCACCCGCGGTTTGAAAGATGAATCCCTGTTCAGATAGAGTAATGTCATAAGGTGAGTTGAGGAGTATATGCTTTAGCGAAAAATCTATCATAATGTCACAACCTTACCTTCAACACCTTTTTCCTGTAGCCACTTTTCAAACTTGTGTGTAGCCTCTTTCTTATGCTCCAACACCTTTTTCAAGGCATTCACTGCATTATCCTTTTCTATTGCCATAATAATGAAATATTAGTATCTCGTGTGCAAAGTTACGAATAAGCGAGCAAAATACAAAATAAAAAGGGTTTTATTTTTATTTTCGAGCGGGAGTGACCTTGCCGTCGGTGCTGAATGTGAGGTTTGAATCGCGGATATCGCTGGCAGTGAGGTCGCGTATCAGTTGTGCGGCACGATTCTGCGAATCGCTTCGCGGTCCGACACCTGGTTGCTGGATGAACGAATGAATCTGCCCTTCTATGAAATTGCCCTCTCTGTCTGTCTTCACCTCCAAGATAGGAGCATAGCCCGAGATGCCCTTCAGGCTGACGCTGCGCGGCGTACAGAAGTTGCCCAGGCTATAAGCCACAATCTTTCCCTTGTAGAGTTCCATGCAGCGGGGCACGTGCGGCCCGTGACCATAGACGATGTCGGCTCCGAGGTCGATACATTGGTGGGCCAGCAGTCGCAGATTGCCACGGTTCTCGCCCAGGAAGAGCTCCTTGCCCTGCGGCAGATGCGATGCCTTGGCTCCTTCGGCTCCACCGTGGAAGCTCACCACGAGGATGTCCACCTGCTGGCGCAGCTTGCGGACGATGCGTCCGACGGTGGCCGTGTCGGTGTGCATGAGGGTGTACGAGTTGTGGCCAAAGGCACAGAAGCCTATCTTCAGCGACTTTCCCGGGGAGCGGGAAATGCTGTCTTGCGTGGCGGGAACCTCGATGATGGCATATTCCTGCCGACCAGCAATACCGGCGTATGCAATGCCGTTCGCCTGAAGCTGCTGTTCGGTGGAGGTGATGCCCCCCTGTCCGAAGTCGTGAGCGTGGTTGTTGGCCATGCTGAGGAAGTCGAAGCCGACATCCTTCAGGTAGTGCGAATAAGAGGTGGGTGTGCGGAAGGCATAGCAGATACTGGACACCTTCTTCGTTGTCGTCCCGCCGTCGCAGAGTGTTCCCTCCAGGTTGCCGGCGGCAATGTCGGCGCTGAGCAGAATATCCTTCACATCGCGGAAGAGGTCCTTTCCGTCATTCACAGGCAACTGCCGTGAGGGG
>JAGBLC010000125.1 GCA_017635615.1 Prevotella sp. | reverse complement strand
GGAAAGTGCATTATGCCGTTCATAGTCCTTGCCTGACTTAACCTCTATCGGCAGCATATTGCCGGCATACTCAACCACAAAGTCCAGTTCACCTTGCTTCTTGCTATTGAAATAGTAAAGTGAATGTTGCTGCGTTTCAGAGAAACCATGTGCATACAGTTCTTGAGCAACAAGGTTTTCAAAAACAGAGCCAAAGTTGATGTTTGGATTCGGACTGAGCAATCTGGCCTGAATGTTCCCTCCGTACATAGCAGCAAGCAGCCCTACGTCGTTGAGGAAAAGTTTGAACAGGTTTCGCTGCTTGTTCAAAAGCAGGGGTATTCGAGGTTCCTCGACATTGTATGCAGGGATAGCCACGCCAGCATCCCTGAGCCACAAGAAGCTATTTTCGTATTTGCTGAATCGTGCCTTGGCTTTTGGCCGAGCCTGCTCACGCTCGGAAATCTGAACGAGTTCTGATTTCGCTCGCTTACTCGCAGCCTTTTCGTTTAGCTCTTTGAGAATAAACCGCTTATTTTTGGCATTCAGTTCAGAAGGTATCAGGTCGTAAATCTCTTCTATCTGCAACTTATGGTCATGGTCGTATTTTGTGATGTCCCTCTTATAGGCGCGAATGATTCCGCGCTGTTCTTCATACACTCTGCGGAGATTGTTAGTGTCGAGGTACTTTTGAACAGCCGCTGGCATACCACCGACGATAAGATACAGTCGAATGGCTTCCAACATTCTCTTGTGAATAAAGTCATCAACAGGCATCTTCTCCTCAAAACATGTTCGCAAATGGCTAATGACATCTGCGTTAATGCCAATTGCCTCAAAGAACTCCAAAAGGTCAAGAGGATACATTTCTATCTCATCCATATATCCAACCGGTACACTACGCAGGTCGTCTAACTCAACACCAAGCAGAGAGCCGCTCATCACGTATTTATAACTGCCTTCATCTACAAGGAACTTGATTGCTGTTACTATCTCTTTACACTCCTGCACTTCATCGAAGAAAATCAACGTCTTTCCTGGCACCAATGGCTTTTTAGTGAAGGTAGAGAGTCGCAACAACAAATCTTTTGCTCCCTTTTGCTCGCTAAAAAGCTCGATGGCATCGGGTTGTTCTATGAAATTGATTTCAACAACATTATCAAAACTCTCTTTTCCAACTTTTCGGATGGAAAAGGTCTTGCCGACTTGTCTGGCTCCTGTTACCAACAGAGAACGTTTGTCGTTAAGTAGAAAGTTACGTATTAGCTCGTCAGCTTTGCGTTTTACCATATCACATTGGTTATGTACGAGATTTCGATTGCAAAGGTACAATATTTTGATTAAATTCAAGTATAAAAAACAAACAAATTACATTTTTCCAAGGTGATTTGGTGTGTTTTCTTACACTTTTCCAAGGTGATTTGGTGCGTTTTCTTACACTTTTCCAATACAAAAAACGGTGCAAAATGTACATTTATCCAAGATTTGTGACTGCTGAACCCTTCCCTTATCCGAACAAGGCGCGCAGTGCCTCTTCCACCTTCCTGACGGGCACCAGATGGATGTTGAAGCGCTTGGTGTCGAGCCCCTGGAGGTTGTATTTTGGCACGATGATATGGGAGAAGCCCAGCTTCTCGGCCTCGGCAATGCGCTGCTCGATGCGGGCAACAGGACGCACCTCGCCACTCAGTCCCACCTCGCCGGCCATGCACCATCCGGCCTCGATGGGTGTGTCGACATTGCTCGAGAGCACGGCGGCGATGATGCTCAGGTCCATCGCCAGGTCGGTGACACGGAAGCCGCCGGCGATGTTCACGAAGACATCCTTCTGGATGAGCTTAAAGCCTACCCGCTTCTCCAATACGGCTAAAAGCATGTTCAGCCGTCGCTGGTCGAAACCAGTGGTGGCACGCTGCGGTGTGCCATAGGCTGCCGTAGACACCAGAGCCTGTGTCTCTACGAGGAAGGGCCGCACGCCCTCTATGGCCGAGCTGATGGCAATGCCGCTGAGCCCCGCATGCTCCTGGGTGAGGAGCAGTTCGGAGGGGTTGCTCACCTGTCGGAGACCGTTGCTGCGCATCTCGTAGATACCCATCTCGGAGGTGCTGCCGAAGCGGTTCTTGATGCTGCGCAGGATGCGATACATATAGTGCTGGTCGCCCTCAAACTGCAGCACGGTGTCGACGATATGCTCCAAGATCTTCGGTCCGGCAAGCGATCCCTCCTTGTTGATATGGCCGATGAGTATCACGGGGGTGCCGCTCGACTTGGCAAACCTGAGCAAGGCTGCGGCACATTCGCGTACCTGGGTGACACTGCCTGCCGACGATTCGGCCGCCTCGGTGCTGATGGTCTGTATCGAGTCGATGACGACGAGCTCGGGCTTCTCTTCCTTGACATGGGCGAAGATGCTCTCGAGCGATGTCTCGCAGAGTATCAGCAGGTTGTCGTTGGTTCCGCCGATGCGCTCGGCACGCATCTTCAGCTGGCTGGCGCTCTCCTCGCCGCTGACGTAGAGAATCCTGCGGTCGGCAAGCGTCAGCACCGTCTGCAGCGACAGCGTGCTTTTACCGATGCCCGGCTCGCCACCGAGCAGCACAAGACTCCCCTTGACCAGTCCGCCGCCCAGCACACGGTTTAGCTCCTGGTCGTGCATGTCGATGCGCCGCTCTTCGTGGGTGGGTATGTCTTGCAGCCGCCGAGCCTGCGAGGCTCCTCGTGTCTGCCTCACTGCGCCGGCAGCGGCACGTGCCGCCATCTGCCCCGTCTCGTTGGCGATGCGTATCTCCTTGAAGGTGTTCCACTGTCCACAGGCAGGGCACTTGCCGATCCACTTGGCCGACTCCTGTCCGCAATTCTCACAAACGTAAGCTATCTTGTCTTTTGCCATTCTTCTTGATTTCTGGTTTGGTGTTGCCTGCAAAAATACACTTTATTTTTGAGATAGGCTTCTGTTGAAGGAAAAAAATATAAAAAGAATACGAAATAAAGAGAAAATGGAAGATGGGGGGATTGTATTTTGCTCGCTTATTCGTAACTTTGCACCGCTATATCAAAAAGGATGGTGAAATTGAAAAGAACTAAAATAGGAACGGTCGTGCTGGTTGCATTGGTGCTGCTCATTGCCAGTTGCGGCGAGAGCGAGGTGCAGAAACGCAAGCTATCGAAAGAACGACGTGAGCAACTGCGACGCGAAGACTCCTTGGCGCTGAAGATCGGCACGCTGCCCACCTTGGACTGCCTGCCCCTGTATGTGGCCAAGGAGACGGGGCTGTACCAGAAGCTCGGGGTTGACGTGCGCCTGAAGCCCTATTCATCGCAGATAGACTGCGACGCTGCTCTCGTGGCCGGCAAAATAGAAGGCAACGTGAGCGACCTGGTGCGGACGGAACGGATGAAGAAGCGGGGCACGGCGCTGCAATACTTCACCGCCACCAATGCCTACTGGCAACTGGTCAGCAACCGCAAGGCGCGTATCAATGCGCTGAAGCAGCTGGAAGAGAAGATGGTGGCGATGGCGCGCTTCTCCGTGACCGACATGTTGGCAGACATGGCGGTAGACAGCGTGAAGCTGAAGTCGGAGACCGTCTTCCGCGTGCAGATTAACGACCCCAACGTCAGGCTGCTCATGCTGCACAACAACGAGATGGACGCCATGCTGCTCAGCGAGCCACAGGCAACGACGGCACGACTCTTCAAGAACCCCGTGCTGATGGACAGCCGCAAGAACGACCTGTGGATGGGGGTCGTCGCCTTCCGACAGAAAGCCCTTGCCGACAAACGGCGCGCCGACCAGCTGAAAGCTTTCACAAAAGCCTACGACATGGCCTGCGACTCGATACGCATCCACGGCATACAGCACTACCGGAAAATCATCATGCAATATACCAAGGCCGACGAACGCACGGTCGACTCGCTGCCGAAACTTGAGTATAAGCACGCCGCATCGCCGCGACAGAAAGACATAGACAAAGCAAACAGATGGCTCAGCAAATGAACAAGCAGGACACGCCGCAATGGGATGAGGTGTTCCGACTGATAGACCAGCGACGCCTCATCGAGGCCATCGATGCCGTTCGGAAGATGGCCGTACAATTTCCGTCATTGGCTATGGGCGAGGTGACACGCGTGGAAGAAGACTATCGGCTGATGCTCCACTATGTAGAGATGGGCTTCAACGACCCAGAACGCGAGAACATGTACCGCCTCTTCATCCACCGGCTCTACCGTGCCGTGGCCAACATGCGTACGGGCTACCGCCGGCAGAAGGTGAGCGTATATACCGAAATGGCACAGAAGACGGGCGGACGGCTGTTCACACACGATGCCATCCGCCGCGAGCTGGAAGACTTCGTGGCATCGAAGGCCATGCTCGGATTGGAGAGCGAGGAAGTGGGCCGGCAGAAAGAGCTTGAGCTCTACAAGCAGCACCAGGCTTTCATGGCTGCCCTCTTCTGCCGCATCATCGTGGCACCGCAATGGAGCGATGCCGACGAACAGTTCTACACCAACCTGATGCTCTCGCCCACCATCGAGAGCATCGACGCCCTGCTGTTAGTGAGCGCCATCTCGCTGGCCACCTGGCAAGAGTTCGACAGCTGCAAGATGAGCCTGCTCATGACGCTCTACCAGAAGGCAGAGAACGTCGCCCTCCGCCAGAGAAGCTTGGTGGGCTGGGCTTTCACAGCTCCATTGGTGCCACAAGTGTTTGGCGAGCTGAGGCAGCGCATCGCCACACTGTGTGCCGACGAACAGGTCAGACAAGAACTGCTGGACATGCAGAAGCAGGTGGTCTTCTGTGTGGATGCCGAGAAAGACCACGACACCATCCAACGCGACATCATGCCCACGCTGATGAAGAACAACAACCTGAACATCACGCGCAACGGCATGATCACGGAGAAGGAAGACGACCCGATGGAAGACATCCTCGACCCCGATGCCGCCGACCGACGGATGGAGGAACTGGAGAATACGATACAGAAGATGGTCAACATGCAGAAGGCGGGCTCCGATGTCTATTTCGGAGGCTTCTCGCCCATGAAGCGCACAGCCTTCTTCTACGACATCAGCAACTGGTTCTGCCCCTTCTACCAGGAGCACCCCGCCATGGCACAGGCCGTCGGGAAGGTGGGCAACACAACCTTCCTCAAGATGCTCATAGACCATACGCCTCTGTGCGACAGCGACAAATACTCGTTCTTGCAAGCCATCGCCTCGGTAGTAGACCGACTGCCGGCGAGCGTGCGCGAGATGATGACGAGCGGTGTCGACGGGATGGAAGAAGTGACGATACCCATCACCGATTCGCCGGAATATATCCGCCGCTTCTACCTGCAGGACCTCTACCGCTTCTTCCGGCTGTATCACGCCAAGAACCAGATGCGCGACCCCTTCGCCCCCGATGCTTTCCTCTTCATGGCCCACCGGCTGTTTCCTTCGGAAGGGACGCTGTTGCCCATCTGCGACACCCTGCGCAAGCGCAACAACGTGGAAGGTTTCAAGCAGATGATCAACTTCTGCAGCGGACAGCAGACACCGGAAGCGCTGTTCGTAAGAGGCATCTACGAATACGAATATGCCCACCGCTACAACATAGCGCAACGCTGCATGGAAAAACTGCTGACGATGCAACCCGACCACGAGAAGGCACTGCTCTACTTGGGGCGCTCGTGCTTCCAGACGGGGTCTTTCGAAAAGGCGGAGGAAAGCTACAAGAAGCTCAGCGAGAAGCATCCCGATCGCAAGTCGTACGTGCTGAACTACTGTATAGCCATGACTAAGAATGCCCACTTCGACGAGGCACTGCCCATGCTCTACAAGCTCAACTACCAGTATCCCGACGACAAGAACATCAGCCGCGTGCTGGCATGGACGCTCATGGGCATGAAACGACTGGAACAGGCAGAGCAGGAATACACGAAGCTGGGCGACCAGACGGCCGACGACCAGCTGAACCACGCCTACTGCCGATGGTTTGCCGGCGACGTGAGCGGTGCGGTCAGCCTGCTGCACACCTTTGTCGCTTCGAAGGCCGACGGCCATTCGCTCTACGACGAGTTCCGCCGCGATGAGCAAATGCTGAATCTCTTCAACATTTCGCCCACCGACCAAGCCTTGGTCACCGACCTTGTCGTAGGATCATAAAAAATATTGTTCTATCCTGCGATTCTGATCTATACAGACGAAAAAAAAGAGAGGGCATGTCATCATTTCCGACATGCCCTCTCTCTTTATCTGTTTGACGATTACTTGTTCTTGACAATCTGAGCGGTGAAGGTGGCTTCCGAGACAAGAGCGTCGCCGACAAACATATAGCCCTTCATCGACGAGATGCCGTGGCGCACCGGTGCCAGCAGCTCAACCTTGAAAATGAGCGTGTCGCCAGGTACCACCTTGCGGCGGAACTTCACATCCGTGATCTTCATGAAATAGGTGCTCCAGCGCTCGGGCTCCTCGACGGTGTTCAGCACGAGCAGACCGCCACACTGTGCCATAGCCTCAATCTGCAGCACACCAGGCATGACGGGCTCCTGTGGGAAGTGTCCCATGAAGAACTCCTCGTTGGCCGTGATATTCTTCACACCCACAATGGTGGTAGGACCGAGCGAGATCACCTTGTCGACAAGCTGCATCGGATAGCGATGAGGCAGCAGCTCACGGATGCGGTTAACATCCATCACGGGCTCTTCGTTAGGATCGTAGAAAGGAGCCTGCACCTCGTGCTTGCGAATCTCCTTGCGCATCATGCGCGCGAACTTATTATTAATGGTATGTCCGGGGCGGGTAGCCACGATACGGCCCTTGATGGGCTTGCCGATGAGGGCCATGTCGCCGATGATGTCGAGCAACTTGTGGCGTGTGCACTCGTTCTCCCACATCAGCGGTTTGTGCTGGATATAGCCTATCTTCGTGGCGTCCATGTGCGGCACCTTCAGCAGGTCGGCCAGCTGGTCGAGCTTGTCCTGCGTCACCTCGCGCTCGTAGATAACGATGGCGTTGTCAAGATCGCCACCCTTGATGAGGTTAGCGTCGAGCAGCGGCATGATGTCACGCACAAAGACGAAGGTGCGTGCCGGTGCGATGTCGGTTGCAAAATTGCTGATGCAGTCGAGTGTGGCAAACTGGCTGTTGATAAACTTCGATTCGAACGAACACATCGCCGTGATGGAGAACTCCTCGTCGGGCAGGATGGTGATGCACGAACCAGTCTCTTCGTCCTTGATCTCCATCTTGCGGCGAATGGCATAGAAGTCTTTCGGAGCGTTCTGCTCCTCAATGCCTATCTCCTGAATCTTCTGTACATACATGGCGGCTGAGCCGTCGAGGATGGGAAACTCAGGACCGTTCACCTGGATGAGGCAGTTGTCGATGCCGAGGGCATAAAGAGCCGACAGGCCATGCTCTACGGTAGAGATCCTTACATCACCCTTGCCCAAGACGGTGCCTCGGCGAGTGTCAACAACGTTTTCAGCAACAGCATCGATGACGGGTTCCCCCTCAATGTCGATGCGCTGAATCTTGTATCCCGTATTTTCGGCAGCGGGATTGAATGTCACCGTCAGGCTCAAGCCTGTGTGAAGGCCTTTTCC
>JAGBLC010000124.1 GCA_017635615.1 Prevotella sp. | reverse complement strand
GAAGTCGTGGACCGACAGCGAAATGGCTCGCATGGGCACCTGGGGCAACCGCCTCTCATCGCTCAAGATAGAGAAGGTGGAGACACCGACAGCCATCGAGACTGTCGGCTCAGAGCAGCCCCGCACAGAGCAAAACGCAGTCTACGATGTGCTGGGACGACGACTTCCCAAGGGCAATCGCACCGCCATCAGCGTCACAAAAGGACGCAAACAGACGCAAACGGCGACACTACATTAATAAGGTAGTGAGACTACATTAATAAAGTAGTCAGACTACATTAATAAGGTAGTGCGACTACATTAATAAAGTAGTGTCGCAATATGCCGCAAATTGGCCTCCTGTTTGCCGCAAATTGGAATCTGAAAAGACATCAACAACAACACGACCATACACAAATTGCTATGAGTATACGCAGAACAACCATCACCGCCATCGCCGTCCTCATCGGATGGATGACCCTCGGCACCGTTCAGGCAGCACCCATCAACCGCCAGCAGGCACTGCAGGCGGCTCGCCAGTTTGTGACACCGCGAGGCAAGAGCATCACGTCAACGCACCCCCGCGCCCTCGCACCCACGCACCCACGCACGTCGATGGCCGACGAGGCTGCCTACTATGTCTTCGACATCGACAACCGCGGAGGCTTCGTCATCGTTGCAGGCGACGACAGCGTGGAGCCTGTCATCGGCTACGTGGAGCATGGTTCGTTCGACGCCGACAACATGCCTGATGCCATGCGATGGTTCTTAGAGACGTTCGAAGAGAGTGTCAACCGAGGGTACGTGGGTACGAAGGTAGGAGGGTACGAGAATACCACCAATGCAAATCTCGCACCCTCGCACCCCAGCACCCCCGCACCCTCGAATATAAGTCCCCGCAACGCCCCCGCCCGCCATACCGTTGAACCCCTGCTGCAGACCCTCTGGAACCAGGGCAACCCCTACAACATTCTCTGTCCACGCTATCTTAACGGCGACGGCACAGAGGGCGACCACAGCGCTACGGGCTGTGTGGCGACGGCCATCGCACAGGTGATGGGCTTCTATCGCTATCCCGCCGAGACGCAACGCTACATCCCGTCGTACGAGTGCGAGTTTGAGACCGACGACGGCAAGGTGAAGAAACGCATCGACGGCATACCGCCCCACTCGGTCATCGACTGGGACAACATCCTCAACGAATACAACGGACAGTCAACAGCCCGTCAGGACACGGCCATCGCCCAGCTGATGCTCTATGTCGGCGTGGGCTGTAAGATGGGCTACGGACCCTCGTCGGGTGCCGGTTTCTCCGAGGGTGTCAACGCCCTGATCAACTACTTCGGCTACGACGACGGCACACGCATCGAGCAGCGTGGCAAGTACACGATACAGGGCTGGTCGGACCTGCTCTACAACGAACTGGCTACGGGCCACCCCATTGCCTTCGCAGGAACCAACTCTGGTGGTGCTCATGCCTTCGTCATCGACGGTTACGACATGAGCGGACTGTTCCACCTCAACTGGGGTTGGGGCGGACTGGACAACGGCTACTTCCGCATCGATGCGCTGGCACCCGATGACAACTCGGGCATCGGTGCCTCGCTCACTCCCGACGGCTACAACATGGGACAGGAGGCCATCATCGGACTCCGGCTGCCCGACGACGAGAAGGCCGACCCCGTGCAGCCGCAGCTTTCTGTCAACGACTGGGAGCTGCGCAACGGCAACCGCTTCTTCGCCAACTTCGTCAACTGGTCGGGGGTCGCTTCTTCATGGGATATGGGCATCGCCTATAAGGACACCGAGGGCGAGTGGCAACTGGTGGGCACGAAGCGGACCTCGCAAATCAGCAACAACTACTATGTCGGACAGGAGTTCGTCATCAGCGGACTGCAGCCCGGCACCTATCATGTCGTGCCCGTCAGCAAACGCAGCTCGCAGAAGGCCTGGCAGACGCAGGTGAATCCCAACATCCGCTATATCCTGGTCGAAGTGGATGCCGATGGCAACGTCGCTACGGCATTCCGCCCCATCGAGGACATCAGTCTCGACGAACTGACCTTCCCCGGCAGCCACAAGGTGAACGAAAGACAGTCGGTACAGGCCATCTTCAGCAATCATGGCGACGAATACTCGCGCGAGATACACCTGTTGGCCGGACTCGTTCCGAGAGCTGCCGACGGCAACGTCACGGTGGAACATATCTGCCGCACACAGGTGACCATCGCCGAAGATGGGCAGACGGTCAGCGCCTTCTATTTCGAACCCAACCAGACAGGCACATGGCTCGTACGCCTCTCTACCGACTACGACGGCCACGACATCGTTGGTGAGGGCACGGTGAAGATTACTGCCGACGGCGTTGCACAAGCCAACAACCTGCGCTATGTAAGCCACACCGTGACCAACCGCTCCAACGGAGCCATCTACGGCAATCGCATGCAGGGCCGCGTGACCATCATGAACCAAGGCGAGGAAACCTTCGACGGTATGGTGCGACTCTGGCTCTTCCGTCTGGCCGACAACGGCTACTACTATGGTGCCAACAGCACGATGGTGCCCCTGCACATCGAGTCGAAGAAGACGGCACAGGCTGCCTACGACTTCGATCACCTCGACCTTAACACCACCTATACGATGAGCATTCTGTACCAACAGGGTGGCGACATCCAGGACGGCGGCCTCAAGCAGATGGGGCGCACGCAGGCAGGAATCGTCTACTGGCAACAGAACCGGACGATGAGCGGTGCTGCTCCGACAAATTCGTTCAATGTGCCGAGCGGAGCTGTTGCCGTCGACATGAGTAGCGCCGGCAACGGTGTGAAGAATGTACGTCCCAATGCCAACCCCAACACAATCTACATACTGCCAGCCGACGGACAGAAACCCACTGGCCTGGACGACCGGAACGTGGTGGTAGGCGATGAGTGCGAAGAGCTCACGCTGACCGACGATTACGGTTTCTGGTCGCCCGTGACGTTTACTGCGCAGCAGGCCGTCTACACACGAGAGACGACAGCGGGATGGGAGACCATCGCCCTGCCCTTCTCTGTCGACGACCTGCCCCCGGGTGTGGTGCTGAAAGAGTTCACCGAGCAGGCGGCAGGACAGACACCGACGTTCGACACCTCGCACGCGCTCGCGCGCAATATACCTTATATAATATATAGCAAGGTTGGAGGCAGCCAGCTGTTTGAGGCTACTGATGTCAGAATCTCCTCGACAAACGAGGCTCCGATGATTGTCGGCACCGACGACTACCACTTCATCGGAGCAACCCTCAGCACAACGTTCAATCCCGGCGAGATATACGTCTTCGACGGTGAGAGCGGTTGCTTCAGCCTCATCAGCGAACGGACCACCATTAAACCTTTCCGCGCATACATAGTCGGATATATAGAGGAAGGCATGCAGCCCTCCCAGTTTGACGTGGACACAGCCATACCCACGGCATTGCCTATCGTGACGAGCGACACGGCCACACCGCAGGGCCTTTACGACCTGCAAGGCCGCCGCATCAATGGCCCATACGGCAAGGGTGTCTACCTCTTCAACGGAAGGAAAGTTGTAGTGAAATAATCTAAACCTAATCTATTATGCGTAGAAATATTTTAGTCGTGATGTTGCTCTGCATCGCTTGTGGCATGCAGGCAAAAGTACAGAAATTGGCCTCGCCCAACGGGAAGCTGAAGATGGAAGTGAACGTAGGCAACGACCTCAGCCTGCGTGTGATGGCGGGCAGCGAAGTGTTGGTCGACCGTCTGGACCTGGCCCTGCAAGTGGGCAACGAGCGCTTGGGCCAGAAGCCGAAGCTGAAAAACGCTAAGCGCACGACCATCAACAACGAGATACGCAATGCCGTACCGATGAAGAACGCCACGACGCGCAACCATGCCAACGAGCTGACGCTGCGCTTCGCCGACGACTACAGTCTGGTGCTGCGTGCCTACAACAACGGTGTGGCCTGGCGGTTCGTCATCGACAAGAAGGGCACGGTAGACATCGTCAACGAACCCCTCTCGATGAACTTCGACAAAGCCTTCGGGCTGCATCTCTCGCCCGTGTCGAGCTTCGTCACCTCGTGCGAGGAGTTCTACCAGCACATCAACACCGAGAGCTATGCCAAGATGGACAAGATGACCTATCTGCCCGTGCTCTTCGAGAGTCCGCAGGGCGTGAAGATGCTCTTCTCGGAGGCCGACCTGCAAGACTATCCCTGCATGTTCCTGTGCAGCTCGGGCAAGAACAAGGTGGCTTCTGTTTTCCCCAAAGCCCCCGAGGCATGGGAGCCGGCCGGCGACCGCGGTGAGACCATCACCCGCGAAGGTAACTATATCGCTCGCACCAACGGACAGCGCGCCCTGCCCTGGCGCTATTTCGTCGTCGGTTCGGATGCCGACATCGCTGCCAACGAGATGGGACGTTGCCTCTCGGCTCCGTGCGAGATAGACGACACATCGTGGATCAAGCCCGGCAAGGTGAGCTGGGACTGGTGGAACTGCTGGTCGGTGTGGAACGTTGACTTCGAGACGGGCATCAACAACGAGACGTACAAATACTTCATCGACTTCG
>JAGBLC010000123.1 GCA_017635615.1 Prevotella sp. | reverse complement strand
CCCCGGTTCAAGGGAAATGGATGTCTACGTCGGAGGCCTCGTGAAAGTAGAATCCGACTACTTCAGCGGCAAGTCTATCAGCATCAGCGGACCCTACACGAATTACTACCGCTCTGGCAGCTTGGTGAGGTTCACGCTCAGCATTCCCGAGCTACGCTCGCCTACCCGTAGCCTTTCGTGGTCTGGAGCTCCTGTCGTCATCACAGTGCAGGCAGAAGGCTGCGACGATGAAGTCCGGCTGAAGTTCTTCCCAGCCATCATGCTCGACGACTATAGCCTCAGTATCTCTCCAGATGGCAATAGCACATACGCCCTGAGCCTGATAAGGAAAACGGAGGACGGACTCCTTCCAGAAACAAGCTCGGCGGGAGACGACTACGAAGTCCCTCGTCTGTTCTGCAAGCCCTGGACATTGGAAGTGACCAATGCCCTTACCGGTCGGAAGGCTTTCTCGAAAGAAGTGGCCGAACCCTCTTTCCTCCTCCATACGGACGGATGGGAGGCTGGTGTCTACGTTGTCCGTGCCTTGGTGGGCGAGAAATCCCTTGCGGGCAAGATTACGGTGAAATAATTGTAGGCTATTTCAATTTCTGAGCATATTTTTTGAGATGTAAGTGCAGATGACCCGCGCTGGCTCCTCGCAAGAAGAGGGGCGGCGCGGGCATCTTGGTATTATCCCCCTTTCCAAAAGGGAGGAGTCCCCACGTGCCACGCTATCGTAAGGGCGGAACGGCGTTTCCGCCCGCAACAGTGTATAAGTGGCACCCGTGGCAGGTGTCACGCTGGGAAGCGTGACCTCCTACGTTGGCGCATAGGTGGCAGTGTAGGAGGCGACGACATTCCCGAGCTCGCTCGCCTACCCGCCTTTCCTTGCGTCGCAACAGCGCATAGGGAGTGCCCCCCCTCCTTTTCTCCTGTACTCCGTAGAAATATTCATCTCACGCAGGGGTTCATAGACTAAAAGCATTACCTCAATTGATTTATGTCAAAAAATCGGACAGTTCCAGAAAAAACAGGTTCAGAAATTTGGTATATATTGCAGATAATCACTATCTTTGCACCGTGTTTGAGAGAACACTCATTCGTTTAAGTTTTCATAGGTTAGTAGTTTGATAGATTTAAGGTAAAGATTATGTTATTAGTTTTTCAGGAGGCCGAAGTGAGTGATTCATATCGTCCTCTATTTTTTTTATGATAACATGAGTCTGCCAGAATAGGCTTACGCAAAAATAATTGACAGCTGCACTGCGCTTCACTCCCTCGTTTGTTTTTTTATTGTCAGTCGCCAAAAGTGGCGGAAAAAATCTAAACAGAACTTAAAAAATAGCTTTGTATTCAATAATTTACATAATAAAGTTTGAAAAAGTCGCGCTATTTGCGGATTTCTGCTTAAATTTGCAAGCTAAAAATAAAACCGCACACATGAAGAGATTATCAATGCCCCTCGCCCTGATGCTCGCCACGGCACTGCTCTGCGCCTCGTGCTTAGGCAGCAGCGAAGAGGAGTACACCTATTACGACGACACGGCCATCACGGCCTTCTCGCTCGGAACGCTCAACAGATATACCTATGTGACGAAGAGCGACGGCACGGACAGCATCGCCAAGACTACCGTCACAGGCAGCAACTATAAGTTCTACATCGACCAGCAGCAGCGACGCATCTACAACCCCGACTCGCTACCCGTCGGAACGGATGCCGAGAAGGTGGTGTGCACCATAACAGCCAAGAATGCAGGCACGGTGCTGCTGAAGCATCCCGACAAAGACTCTGTGGCCTACTATACATCGACGGACAGCATCGACTTCTCGCGTCCGCGAACGCTCATCGTCTATTCGCAGAGCGGGCGGACCTTCCGTGAGTACACCGTCAATGTCAATGTCCATCAGCAGGAGGCCGACGAGATGGTCTGGGACGCTCGGTCGGCCGACGAGGCGACCACAGCATGGCAACAATATGGCCAACCGCTGCTGAGCCTCATACCCGACTGGAGCCAGGAGCAACTCGACAGCGATGCTGCACTGCTGCCCACAGAGAATGTCAGTGCTTGCCGCTACACGCTGCGCACGAATTCCGACGTGGAGCGTATCGTCGTGGTGGGCAACCGCAGCCTTACCGACTTCCCCGACGACTCGCTGGCCGTGGTGTGGAGCAAGCTGGTGGAGAACGACGAGCACAGCCACGCCCACCAGTGGATTTATCTCTCCACGACGGGCAACCGCTTCCCGCTGCCACGGATGAAGAGTCTCACCATGACCTACTACGACGACTGTCTGCTGGCCACCGGACTGCTCGCCGACGGCACGGTAAGCCCACTCTATGTCAGCCGCGACGGCGGCAACGTGTGGAGGAAGGACAGCAGCTATCCCCTTCCCGGTAATATCAACGGTTCTGATACCGACGAGTTTACACCCTATGAGAGCGTCAAGCTCTTTGCCGACGACGACAACCGACTGTGGATTGTTGTCAACGACCAGACGGCATGGTGCGGACGCATCAACAGGTTAGGGTGGAAGAAGCAACATTAAACATTGAATAGGTTAGCGTATGAAGTGGTTTGAGAACATCCCCTGCAAAGACCGCCGGTCTACCTCCCGTCGAGGGGGATGGAACGTGTGTGGGTTGCTCTTGCTCTTCCTGCTCCAAGCACCTATTCCCTCCCTCGCCCAGGCCGACGAAGAATACCTCTTAGAGGTGGGCGGCGGCATCGGTGCCGTCAGCTATTTGGGCGACTTCAACGGCTCCCTCACCGGCAACATGCAGCCCATGGCGACAGCATTGCTCAGGAGGGTTCTCAATCCGTATATGGATGTCACGGCAACCCTCTCCTACGGACAGCTCAAAGGCAGCTACAAACAGGCCAACACCTTCTATCCCGACTATCAGGGACAGACCTACTCGTTCAGCAACCCGCTGATAGACCTCTCCCTGCGCTACGAGTACAACTTCTGGCCATACGGAACGGGACGCGACTATCGCGGAGCCAAACGACTGACTCCCTTCGTCTTTGGAGGCCTCGGCGGCACCTACACCCACACGACGGGTACAGTGCTGGCCACCAACCTGCTGCTCGGTGCCGGCGTGAAGTACAAGGCGGCCAAGCGCCTGAACGTTGCGCTGGAATGGGGCATCCATTTCACGACAAGCGACAAGCTCGACGGGGCTGAGGACCCCTATTATATAAAAAGTACGGGCGCGTTTAAGAACAAAGACTGCTATTCGGCCCTGCAGCTCACGCTCACCTACAGCTTCCTGGCCAAGTGCCGCACCTGCCACAACGAGGACAAGTAATTACTCCTCATTGAACATGGACATTGAACATTGAACATGGAGCATTATGCATTAAGCATTAAGCATTAAGCATTATGAATTATGAATTAGATAAGATTCCCAAGCACATCGCCATCATCATGGATGGCAACGGACGCTGGGCAACACAGAGAGGAAAAGACCGCAGCTTCGGCCATCAGGCCGGGGTGGAGTCGGTGCACAAGATTACGTCGGAGTGTACCCGATTGGGGGTGAAGTGGCTCACGCTCTACACCTTCTCGACAGAAAACTGGAACCGCCCCATTGAGGAGGTCCAGGCACTGATGGGACTGCTCATGACATCGCTCGAAGAGGAAATCTTCATGAAGAACAACGTACGCCTGCAGGTCATCGGCGACATGCAGCGCGTGCCGAAGGATGTCAGGGAGAAGATAGAGGAGACCATCGAGCATACGGCGAAGAACGACTCCATGACGCTGGTCATCGCGCTGAGCTATTCGTCGAAGTGGGAGCTGACAAAGGCTGTCAAGAATATCGTAGACGATGTGCAGCAGGGAAAGCTCACCGTCAATGACATCAACGAGGACCTCATCAACACCTATCTCGAAACGGCCCACATGCCCGACCCCGACCTGCTCATCCGCACCGGCGGCGAACTGCGCATCTCCAACTACCTGCTCTGGCAGATAGCCTATTCCGAACTCTATTTCTGCGACACCTACTGGCCCGACTTCGACGAGGCATGCCTGCACAAGGCCATTGAGAGCTACCAGAACCGACAGCGCCGCTTCGGCAAGACGGAGGCACAGATAGAACAGGAACTGCGCATCAAAGGATAACACCCATCGGCGGACCGAACCGCCTATCAGTGAAAAGTCAGAAAATGAAAAAACTCAATCATATCGTCCTGATGGCTCTTTGCCTCGTGGGAATGAAGGCTGTAGCACAGGAAAAAATCGTCAACCCCGACATATCGTATGCCGGAACACCGCGGACATGCACCGTGGCCGGCATCAACGTGAGTGGTGTGGATGGCTACGAAGACTATGTGCTTGCCGGCATCTCCGGACTCACCGTCGGGCAGCAGATCAGCGTGCCAGGAAACGAGATTACCGATGCCGTGAAGCGATATTGGAAACACGGACTCTTCTCGAAGGTTTCCATCGCTGCCGACTCGCTCATCGGCGACAAGATCTACCTGCACATCTATCTGGCTTCGCGACCACGCGTGTCGACCATCAACTACAGCGGGCTGAAGAAGTCGGAACGAGAGGACATGGAGGCCAAGCTCGGACTGCTCAAGGGCAGCCAGATAACGCCCAACATGATCGACCGCGCCAAGATCCTGGCCAAGAAATACTTTGAGGACAAAGGATTCAAGAACGCTGAAATCATCATCACACAGCGCGACGACGTGGCCAATAAGAACCAGGTCATCCTCGACATCGACATCGACAAGAAGCAGAAGATGAAGGTGCGACAGATTATCATCGAGGGCAACAAGGCGCTGAAAGACTCTAAGATCAAGGGCGGATTCCTCAAGAAGGGTGCCTTCGCCAAGACACACGAGGCCGGCAAGCTCTCTACCTTCCTCAAAGCCAAGAAGTTCACACCCGAACGCTGGAAGGAAGACAAGCAGAAACTCATTGAGAAATACAACGAATACGGCTACCGCGATGCCGTCATCCTCGAAGACAGCGTATGGAACGTCGACGACAAGCACGTCAGCGTCTATGTCAAGGTGGAGGAAGGAACGAAATACTACCTACGCGACATCCGATGGGTGGGCAACACCGTCTATCCCACCGACCAGCTGAGCCGTGTGCTCGGTATGAACAAGGGCGACGTCTACAACCAGAAACTCATGGAGAAACGACTCTCGCAAGACGATGACGCCGTGGGCAACATGTACTGGAACAACGGCTACCTCTTCTATAGCCTGCAGCCGACGGAGGTGAACATCGTGGGCGACAGTATCGACCTCGAGATGCGCATCCAGGAAGGACCGCAGGCACACATCAGCCACGTACGCATCATGGGCAACGACCGACTCTACGAGAACGTCATACGCCGTGAGCTGCACACTAAGCCCGGCGACCTCTTCTCGAAGGAGGCACTGCAGCGCTCGCAGCGCGAGCTGGCCTCGATGGGACACTTCGACCCCGAGAAGGTCATCCCAGAGCCGAAGCCTAACTACGAAGACGGTACGGTGGACATCGACTGGAACCTCGTGCCAAAATCGAACGACCAGGTGGAACTCTCCCTCGGATGGGGACAGACGGGTGTCATCGCCCGCATCGGACTGAAGCTGAACAACTTCTCGATGGCCAATCTCTTCAATAAGAACAAGGAGCACCGTGGCATCATGCCCATCGGCGACGGCGAGGTATTGTCGCTCGGCGTGCAGTCGAACGGACGCTACTACACCTCGGGCAACATCTCTTACTCTACGGGATGGTTCGGCGGCAAACGACCGATACAGCTCTCCGTGGGTGCTTTCTACTCGAAGCAGAGCGACGTCAGCAGCAACTATTACAACCAGGCCTACATGAACAATATGTACAGCTATATGTACGGCTACGGCAACTATGGCTACGGCTATGGCTACAACAACTACGAGAACTTCTACGACCCCGACAAGAACATCCGCGTCTTCGGTGCAAGCATCGGATGGGGTAAACGCCTGCGCTGGCCCGACGACTACTTCTCGCTGGGCATGGAGCTGGGCTACACACGCTATATGCTGCGCAACTGGACCTACTACGGCCTCATCAGCAACGGCAACATGAACAACCTCAACTTCGGTATCACGCTCTCCAGAACGTCGACCGACAACCAGCTCTTCCCGCGTCGCGGCTCGGAGTTCATGGCTTCCGTTTCGCTCACACCGCCCTGGTCGCTCTGGGACGGCAAGGACTACAAGAACCTGGCCACCGACAGCAAGGCATCCGACTACGACCGGCAGCAGCAGGAGAAGTACCGCTGGATAGAATACCACAAGTGGAAGTTCAAGAGCCGTACCTTCACGGCGCTGACCAACGGAGCGAAATGTCTCGTCCTGATGACACGCGTCGAGATGGGTATCATCGGTTCGTACAACAAGTATAAGAAGTCGCCCTTCGAGACCTACTATGTCGGTGGCGACGGCATGAGCGGCTATTCCATGGGCTATTCCGAAGAGACCATCGGACTGCGCGGCTACGACAACGGCTCTATCTCGCAGAATGCTGTCTACAGTTCCACCGTCAGCTCCTACGATGTGTCGTACAACGCCTATGCCTACGACCGCTTCTCTCTCGAGTTGCGCTATCCCTTCATGCTGGGCAACACCACCATCTACGGACTCACGTTCGCCGAGGCTGGTAATGCCTGGACCGACCCGAAGAAGTTCAACCCCTTCGACATGAAACGCTCGGCTGGCGTCGGCGTGCGCATCTTCCTGCCGATGGTCGGCATGATGGGTATCGACTGGGCATACGGTTTCGACAAGGTTTACAACGGCAGCGAATATCGGAAGGGCGGCAGCAACTTCCACTTCGTTCTCGGACAGGAGTTCTAAACCTTCTGCCGCCTGCTACGTCATAACAACGAAAACCCCTAAAAAAGAAATAGATAATGAAGAGAATCATCACAGCATGCCTCATCGCCCTCACGACGATGACGGCCAGTGCTCAGAAAACGGCACTCATCGACATGGAGTACATCCTGAAGAATGTTCCCGCCTATGAGCGGGCCAACGAACAGCTCAACCAGGTGTCGCGCAAATGGCAGGCTGAGGTGGAGGCTATTAACACCGAGGCTCAGACCATGTACAAGAACTATCAGAACGAGGTGGTCTTCCTCTCGCAGGAACAGAAGGCAGCCAAACAAGAGGCCATCATGGCCAAGGAGAAGGAGGCCAGCGACCTGAAGAAGAAATACTTCGGCCCGGAAGGCGAGCTCTTCAAGAAACGCGAGAGCCTCATCACGCCTATCCACGAGGAGATAAGCACCGCCGTACAGGACATCGCCAAACTCCGTGGCTATCAGATCGTCTACGACCGCGCCTCGGCCGGCATCATCTACGGATCGCCGCAGATAGACATCAGCAACGAGGTGCTGCAGAAACTCGGCTACGGCAACTAATGCTTTCCAGCAAATGACAGAATTAAAGAATTAAAAAATTAAAAAATTAAAATTCAAACTTTAAAATGAAAAAGGTTTTAATCGCACTGATGATGCTCCTTCCGATGGCATCATTCGCACAGAAATTCGGACATGTCGACGTTAACAACATCATGCAGACCCTTCCCGAACTCTCGAAGGTGAACGGCGAACTCGAAGCTCTCGGCAAGCAGTATCAGAACGAGCTGCAGGCCATGCAGGACGAGATACAGCGCAAGGCCGACGAATACGAGAAGACAAAGTCGACCATGAACGCCACCAAGCAGCAGGAGACAGAGACGATGCTCAACGACCTCATGCAGAAATACCAGCAGGCCCTGCAGGACAACCAGGCCCAGTTCAACAAGGCCCAGCAGGAGAAGATGGCTCCCATCCAGGAGAAGATCTACAAGGCCATCGAGAATGTCGGTAAGGCTGGAGGCTACGTCTACATCATGCAGACGGGCACCGTACCCTACATCAGCGACACGCTCAGCAAGGACGTCACCGCAGAGGTGAAGGCCGAACTCAACAAAATGAAGTAAAAACAAGCATTATGCATTAATCTTCACCCTGGCGCTGCCACTCTCCGTGGCAGCGCAGGTGCATTTTGCCCACCTCAGCTACGACAAGGTGATGCAGGCCATGCCCGAATATATCACGGCCCGACAGCAGATGGCCGACCTCAGGGTGCAGTACGACGGTGAGATGAAACGTGTGGAAGACGAGTTCAACAAGAAGTACGAGGAATTCGTCGTGCAGCAGAGCGAGCTGGCCACACCCATCCGCATGAAGCGCCAGGCCGAGCTGCAGGAGATGATGGAGAAGAACATCGCCTTCAAAGAAGAGGCGCGCCGCCTCATCGCTGAGGCCGAGCAGAAAGCCTATGGACCCATCCGCGAAAGGCTCGACGCTGCCGTCAAGACGATAGGCCAGCAGAAGGGCTACGCCTTTATCCTCAACACCGACAACGCCGCCGTGCCTTATATCGACCCCCAGCAGGGTGAGGACATCACCGCCGCCGTTGCCGATTTTCTGAGAACGACTCCTTGAGAACGATTCGTCATAAGTAATAAATGATACAAATTGCATCATGCATCATCAATTATGAATTAAGCATTATGCATTCTGAATTATGAATTATGAATTAACCGGCCCCATCGGCATCTTTGACAGCGGATACGGTGGACTGACCATCCTCCACGAGATACGCCAGTTGCTACCGCAGTACGACTACCTTTATCTCGGCGACAACGCGCGGGCTCCCTACGGCCCGCGCTCGTTCGAGGTGGTCTATGAGTTCACGCGCCAGGCCGTCTTCAAACTCTTCTCCATGGGCTGCCATCTCGTCATCCTCGCCTGCAACACCGCCTCGGCCAAAGCTCTGCGCTCTATTCAGCAGAACGACCTCCCTCTGCTCGACCATCACTCATCACCCCGCCCGGCCCGAAAGGACGCAAGCCTGAGCGAGAACACCCAAGAGTCCCGTCTCTTACCAGGCGGATTCCATCCGCCTTTTCCCCCTCCCTCAAAAAGGGTTCTCGGCATCATCCGCCCCACGGCGGAAATCATCGGACAGCTCACCCAATCGCGACATGTGGGCATCCTCGCCACCGAGGGAACCATCAAGAGCCAAAGCTATCAGCTCGAAATACAGAAGTTCGCTCCCGACGTCACGGTCAGCGGCGTGGCATGCCCCTTCTGGGTGCCATTGGTGGAATACAATGAGATGGACTCACCAGGAGCCGACTATTTTGTCAAGAAACGCATCGACCAGCTCCTCATGACCGATCCCGAGATTGACACCATCATCCTCGGATGCACCCATTACCCGCTGCTGCTGAACAAAATCCTGAAATACGTGCCCCGCGGCGTCAAGGTCATCGCACAGGGCGAATATGTCGCCAACAGCCTTGCCGACTATCTCCGTCGCCATCCCGAGATGGAGCAACGTTGCTCCAAAGGGGCTTCTTGTCGATACCTGACTACCGAGAACGCGGAGAAATTCAAGGAAAGCGCTCTCATCTTCCTTCACGAACACATCGACGTGCAGACCGTCGAACTCGAACAAGCACGTTGTTCCCACGACTGAAACAACGCTTGTTCAACATTTGTTTTTTTTGCAAAAGTTTATTTCGAACACTTAAAAAAATGTAATATGAAGATATTTGCAATAGGAAAAAACTACATCGAACACAATAAAGAAATGGATGGCGCGTTATATAAACCAGAGAGTCCTGTTGTGTTCCT
>JAGBLC010000122.1 GCA_017635615.1 Prevotella sp. | reverse complement strand
GTCGCGCACGTCGCGCATCCACTTATGGAAGAAGCGGTCGGTATTGGCGAAGAACGTTCCCGTCTCGGCAAACACCTGCGTGTCGGCCATCCATCCGAGTCGTTCGTCGCGCTGTGGGCAATCGGTGGGCACCGAGAGATAGTTGGAACGCTGTCCCCAGAGCGTGTTGGAAATGAGCTGGTTGATGTCTTTGTTGCCCGTTGTTATCGTTCCTGTCTCCATGTTCTGCGCTATCGAAGTGACGGGAATGGAGCGTATGCTGCTGATGACCACCTCGTCGGTAGCCGTTATGGAGGCATAGCGATAGCCGAAGAAGGTGTAGCGCGGCGTATAGGAAACGTAGTCGGCATCGTCGGCAAAGGTGTAGACCAGGCGGAAGTGATGCTCATGGGTGCGCAGGTTGCGGCGATGGACACTTCCCTCCGGACCGTCCATACCACGGCGTTCGGCACCGTTGCCATCATTCAGAATCTCGCCCGGCAGACAGGTCAGCACGGTTCCTTCCTTGGCTTTGAAGACGAACGACGGCACGGCGGCGCAGTTCTGGCCGAAGTCGACCACCAGCGTCTCACCCGCCCTTACCACGATGGGGGCGTCAACTGCATATTCACGCTTTACGACTACCCTGCCATGCTCCACGTCTTCTTTCTTTTCTGCCTCTTGGGCATTGACAACACCCTCCCAAACGTATGCCCTCACGGGCTTCAGGGCAAGGTCGCGACGCTGATATACTTCTGCCCCGTCGGACGGCAGTATCTCACCGGAGAACTCAGTGTAAGGTACGGGCAGTGGGACAAAAGGAGACATCCGTAAGAGTAGCCATTCTACGGATGTTGGCGGAAAGGGGATGCCGGCATCGTACTCCTCGCCGTCGAAGATGGCGGCATGGGTGACAGGACCGGCTATCGCGGCACGCCAATGCTCGCAGTCGGTGCCGTAGAGTTGCTTCGTTCCGTCGGTGAAGGTCAGTTCGATGACGGCGCGGAAAGCGCACTTCTTGCCGTACATCCCTTCGAGGTGGCCTTCCGTGACAATCTTGTCGGCCCACCAGCCAGGCGTCACCTGTGCCATAAAGACGTTCTGCTTGCCTTTCTTCTTGACGAAAGCATCGGTGATGTCGTAGGTGAACGAGCGTTTCGTCTTGGCGAAATGGGTGAATCCCGGCCGTAAGACTTCCTCACCGACGAGCTGTCCGTTGAGGAAAAGGTCGAACACACCGAGTGCCGTTGCCATCCATCGGGCCGACTTCACCTTCTTTTCGTTGGTCAGTTCGAAGGTAAACCAGCTTGCCCCGTCGGCGGCACGCTGTATCTGGTCGGCCCGTCCTACTGCCACGGGGGCGTCTTTAACGGAAATCCACTGCGACGCATTCCAAGCCGAATCGTCGAGGGCTGGTGTCCGCTGTCCGATACTTTCTTGAGCCATTGTCGTAGAACCTGCCACGAACAAGGCTACCATTGCTATACAGAATCGCTTCATATTGTATGGGTGATGATGTTTTCTTTATTGTTCAATGCTCAATGTTCAATGCTCAATCTCCCTTCTACCTTTTTCCTCGAGATACCTGATGAGAAACTCCGGGCGGTCGGTCTGAATGATGGATGTGCCGAGGTTAAGAATCGTCCCGTAGACATCGTCGGGACGATCGGTGTCGAAAGCCCGGTCGTCGTCGTAGTTGCCGCAAAGCGAACCCCAGATGGTGTTCACCCACACTTTCGAACCACCTTCGACGACACGTCGAGCAGCCGTCTTCACCGCCTCGTTGAGCGAGCCGAAGCACAGTTCGAAGGCCATCGGCGGTTGCGTGGCGTTGATGTATTCGTCGAGAAGCTGCGTGCTTCCCGCCGACGAGATGCCCACTACGGGCATGTACATCATATTGTGGGCATGCTTGGCGAACTTCTCCTTTACCACGCTGTAGGGCGAACCGCTCTTGATGAGCACCTGGTCGGTCACGCCCAGTTCCTCGGTGATGGCCAGCACAAGGTCGTAATAGCCATAGCCTTGGTCGACGTTCACCACAATGCGATCCTTGCAAAGCTGCAGTGCCTGCCGCAAGGTGGGTATCTTCATGCCGGGAATGGCGATGCCGTGACCGCGCTTCAGGTCGAACCGCAGCAGTTCGTCGTAGGTGTAGTCGCTGATTTTCCCGCTCCCCGTCGTGCATCGGTCGAGTGTCTCGTCGTGGCTCAACACCAAGATGCTGTCCTTGGTGAGCTTCAGGTCGAGCTCCATGATGTCGACGCCCATGCCGATGACCGACTCGATGGCCGCCAGCGAATTTTCGGGATAGTTGCGCCAGTCGCCGCGATGGGCCACCACGACGACATAGTCGGTCGTCGGGTCGTTCAGGGCACGGACCACCTGTTGCGCCTTGTTCGGCAGCGGTTGCGGCATCACGAGGTCGTAGCTGCCGGCTGTATATTCCTTGCCGAAGATGTTGGCGGTGATGCCTTCGGGCAGTTCGACATGCAGCTGTCGCCCGTTGCGGCGTACGACAATCTTGCCTTGAGGTGTGTCCTGCGTCACGTTGACCCATTCCAAGCCTTGCGGCACCTGTGGGCAGATCGTCACATGACGGTAGCCTGGTTCGTCGGCGATGATGCCCCCGAGAGCCTGATAGAACCACGAGCCGATGCCGTTATAGCAGTTGTGCAACAGACTGCGCTCACCGTTCCAGTGCTCCCATGTACCGGAAGCGCCGTTGTCGAGCATATAGAGGTAGCCGGGATAGTCGTGCTGCTTCAGCATGGAGTACATCCAGTCGGCCTCATGATGGAGTGTGGCCCATTCCGTCAGCACGGGTATGCCTACCAGTCCCGTGACCAGATGGCCCTTGTAGAGCTGCTCTGTCCGTGCCTTGAGCGACTGGACGACACGTCCGCGTTCCGACTTCTGCGCAACACCGACGAGCATCGGGTACACCATGTCTATCTGGCTCCCTGTGCCATAGGTGGCGCTCTCGGGATGATAGAACGTCTTCTGTATCACCTGGGCCAGTTCGGTGTAACGACGCTGAAACTCCTTTGCGTCGGCCTCCTTGCCCAAGATGCGGGCTATCTGTTCCAACTGAAGGTATACTTGACACAGGGCGCAGTTGTTCACCAAGTCGACCGATTGCTCGTCCTGCACATTCACATCGGTTCCCTTTGGGGCTGCCCAGTCGCCTAAGTACCACCAGCGGTCGGGCTGGTCGGGCCACTTCTTCAGCAGTCCGTCGACGGTATATTTGTCGACATACTGCAGCCACAGCGTCATCGTTGAGTAGTTCTCGCGGAGCACCTCCTCATGACCATAATTCATATAGGTACGCCACGGAGCCTGTACCACGAAGCTGCACCAATACGGGCCACCGCCGGCGAAATAGGGCGCCGGTGCTGTGTGCGGCAGCGAACCATCCGGATGGATGACGTCGCGCCAAGCCATGAGCCAGTTGTCGTAGAGCCGTTCCACGTCGAAGAGCGTCTGCAGCGTCTGCG
The DNA here is from genome assembly GCA_017635615.1 of Prevotella sp. GTDB lineage: Bacteria > Bacteroidota > Bacteroidia > Bacteroidales > Bacteroidaceae > Prevotella. The sequence goes on along the minus strand of JAGBLC010000122.1, from coordinate 15,957 downwards.
TCGAGGCATTGCCATCGCCGCCATAACCCAAGCGCTCGATGTTGGCACAGTCTACCATATAGCCGTTGAAGGCGAGGTTCTCTAAGGTGTAGGCCACCATGTCGTGAATCCGGTTCAGCTCTTCGTCCGACGATTCGAACCAGGCCGTCCGCCGGAAGTCGGTGCGCATGCGCCGAGCTTTGATGGTGAACGGTGTAGGGAAGGAGTGGGAAATGTTGTCGTTCTTCGGAAAATCGACCACCACATAGCGAAACACATGGTGGTTGAAGCGGCTCTCGAAGTGATCGCCACCGCTGCGTCCCGACGCGATGTAGCGGTCGGCGGTGACGAAGTAGAACGAGCCGTCGTCGCGCCGCACATCGCTGAACGACACCTTCGTCGTGTCGCCGGCAGCCATCTGCGGCAGCGTGAGCTCGATCATGCCGTTGACGATGCGGCCGAAGTCTACCACAAAGCGTCCCTCTCCGTCGGCTACGATGCTCGCGGGCTCCAGCGTTTCCTGCACGCGACAAGGCTCGCAGAGCTGCGGCGACACCTCCATACCTTCCACCCGGACGACATCGACGGGCTGCCAGGCCATCTTGTCGAGACTCGCTGCCGAGAGGGCGGTAGGCACGATGCGGGCATCGATGAGCTCGCCCCCCATCTTGTGGGCCTCCCACGTGCCCCGGTCGCTATAGCCGCTCCAGGTGCCTTGCCAGCTGCCGTCGGTACAGACGATGAGCGAGGGATGATGGGCAGAGGGATCCGAATAGCACAGCTCGGCCTTGACGAGGGGACCCTCATACTGAGCCCCGAAGGTTTTCGGCTTATACCAACCTGACCCGGCCCAGATGACCAGTTCGTTCTGGCCTTTGCGCAGCATGCCCGTGACGTCGTAGCTCACGACGAGCGACCGTTTGTTCAGCTGCGATACGGCGGGCGTCAGCACATAGTCGCTCACCTTCACGCCGTTGAGGTATGCTTCGTGATAGCCCAAAGAGTTGACACGCAGCACGACGGCCGACTTCGCATCCTTCACTGTGAAGGTCTTCCTCAACAGCGGAGCCCTTCCCTCGCCGGGCACGGCACCGATATATTGTCCCTGCAAGGCCGACGGCTCATCGGTCGGAGAATACACAATCGATGCCCACGCCGGCATCAGCGCGATAATCAGAAAGAATAAGATTGCACTTCTTTTCATGAAAGTAGAATTTTTAGAGCCTGTTTGATTTGTGTTGGCAAAGGTACGAAAAAATGAGTGAAAGACAAAAGAAAAACCACTTTTTCTTTTTTTTATTTCTACCTATTTGCTTATCCGGAAAAGGTAAAACGGCGCGCAGCAAGCGGCAACGCGAATGCTGTCGGCAGCATATATTGCACACTCAAGGGGCGCAAGTCGTTAAATAATAATAAACATCCGCCGGGGGCAACATGGTTGTGAACGTTTTTTTGTATCTTTGCAAAATCATTGTCAAAAAACATCAATCACTTTAATCATTCAACAATGGATCTCATTCAGAAAATCATTGCGCGCGCTAAGAGCAACAAGCAGCGCATCGTGCTCCCCGAAGCAGAGGAGGAGCGCACACTGACGGCAGCCGACATGGTGCTGCGTGACGACATTGCCGACATCATCCTTATCGGCAATCCCGAGAAGGTGCACGCCTTGGCAGAGGAGAAAGGCTTGAAGAACATTGCGAAGGCAACGCTCATCGACCCGCTCCACTGCGAGAAGAGCGAGGAGTATGCCTCGCTGCTGGCCGAACTGCGGAAGAAGAAGGGCATGACCATCGAGCAGGCCCGCGAGCTGGTGAAGAACCCGCTCTACCTTGGATGTATGATCATCAAGACGGGCGATGCCGACGGGCAGATATCGGGTGCCCTCTCGACAACGGGCGAGACACTCCGTCCGGCCCTGCAGATTATCAAGACCCAGCCGGGCATCACCTGCGTGAGCGGTGCCATGCTGCTGCTGACGAAGAAGCCGGAATACGGCGAGAACGGCGTGCTGGTGGTGGGCGACGTGGCTGTCACGCCGATGCCCGATGCCAACCAGCTCTCGCAGATAGCCGTCTGCACAGCACAGACGGCACGGAGCGTGGCAGGCTTCGACGATCCGCGTGTGGCCATGCTGAGCTTCTCGACGAAGGGTTCTGCCACGCACGAGGTGGTCGACAAGGTGATCGAGGCTACTCGTCTGGCCCGTGAGATGGACCCGACGCTGAAGATAGACGGCGAGCTGCAGGCCGATGCCGCCCTCGTACCCTCCGTAGGCAAGAAGAAGGCTCCGGGCAGCGACATCGCCGGCAATGCCAACGTGCTGGTCTATCCCAACCTGGAGGTGGGCAACATCTCGTACAAGCTGGTGCAGCGCCTCGGCGATGCCGTGGCCATCGGCCCCATCCTTCAGGGTATCGCCCGTCCTGTGAACGACCTCTCGCGCGGCTGCTCCGTCGAAGACATCTACTACCTCGTTGCCATCACCGCCTGCCAGGCCATGGACGCCAAATAGAAGGTGGAGGGATGAAGGTCGAATAATAGCGACGCCCCCGATGAGTAGTATAGTAAGATAGCATTATTGGCATCATCAATCAAGACAACAAAAAAGAATAACAACCTAACAAATTGAATGGAGCATGGTGGATGATTCTTCATTCTACATTCTTCATTCTTCATTGTAATTATGAAGATTTTAGTATTAAATTGTGGATCGTCGTCGATTAAGTACGCGCTGTACAATATGGACGACAAGAGTGTGATGACATCAGGCGGCGCAGAGCGTGTCGGCATGGAAGGCTCGTTCGTGAAGGTGAAGCTCGCCGACGGAACGAAGAAAGAGATTATGCACGACATCCCCGAGCATACCGAGGGTGTGAAGTTCATCTTCTCGCTGCTCACCGACCCGCAGATCGGTGTCATCAAAGACCTGAAAGAGATTGACGCCGTTGGACACCGCATGGTGCACGGCGGCGAGAAGTTCAACAAGAGCGTGCTGCTCACCGAGGAGGTGCTCGACGCTTTCGAGGAGTGTATCGACTTGGCTCCGCTGCACAACCCTGCCAACCTGAAGGGTGTGCGCGCCGTCAGCGAGCTGATGCCCGGTCTGCCGCAGGTGGGTGTCTTCGACACTGCCTTCCACCAGACCATGCCGAAGCGTGCCTACATGTACGCCCTGCCCTACCGTCTGTACAAGCAGTATGGCGTGCGCCGCTACGGTTTCCACGGCACGAGCCACCGCTACGTCAGCCAGCGTGTCTGCGAGTTCCTCGACGTCAACCCCAAGGGCAAGCGCATCATCACCTGCCACATCGGCAACGGTGCTTCGATAGCTGCCATCCAGGACGGTAAGTGCATCGACACCTCGATGGGTCTCACCCCGTTAGAGGGACTGATGATGGGCACCCGTGCCGGCGATGTCGACGGCGGTGCCATCACCTTCCTGGCTAAGAAACTCGACCTCGACGCCGATGGTATGTCGAACCTGCTCAACAAGCAGAGCGGCGTGCTGGGCATCACCGACGAATCGAGCGACATGCGCGACGTGGAGAATGCCGCTGCCAACGGCAACGAGCGTGCCCAGCTGGCTTTAGACATGTACTTCTACCGCATCAAGAAGTATATCGGTGCATACGCTGCCGCTATGGGCGGTGTGGACATCATCGTCTTCACGGCTGGTGTCGGTGAGAACCAGATAGGCATGCGCGAAGAGGTGTGCAAAGGTCTGGAGTTCCTCGGCGTGAAGTTTGATGCCGCAAAGAACAACTTCCGCGGCGAGGAGCGTATCATCTCGGCCGACGACTCGAAGGTGACGGTCTGCGTCATCCCCACCGACGAGGAGCTGATGATAGCCACCGACACGATGAACCTGCTTTAATACCGCTACAGAAGGAAAGATTTTTATCGACAATCCAACTAAACAAAGATCCCGCGCCATCGCCTCATGAAAGAGAGCGATGGCGCGGGTCTTTAAGTGGATAAGTCGTATTCTTAATCCTTCACATATTCCGAGAAGTCGGTCAGGTGCATGTCACCCTTGCGCGTCAGCGTGTCGTGCATGGCGAAGGCTGCCGGCAGGTTGTGGTGGGTATGACCGCCCTTGGCGATGTTCAGATAGTCGTTGAGCAGCGGACGGTAGTCGGGATGGACGCAGTTGTCGATGATGAGGCGGGCACGCTCCATGGGGCACTTGCCGCGCAGGTCGGCCACGCCCTGCTCGGTGATGATGATGTTGACGTCGTGCTCGGAGTGGTCCTGATGGCTCACGAAGGGCACGATGCTGGAGATGAGGCCTCCCTTAGCCGTCGACGGGCAGGTGAAGATGCTGATGTAGGCGTTGCGCTCGAAGTCGCCCGATCCGCCGATACCGTTCATCATCTTCGTTCCGCAGATCTGAGTGGAGTTGACGTTGCCGTAGAGGTCGCACTCGATGGCAGTGTTGATGGCGATGACACCCAGTCGGCGGATGACCTCCGGGTTGTTAGATATCTCACACTGGCGCAGCGTCAGGTGATCCTTGAAGTAGTCGATGTGGTCGTACACCTTCATCAGGCACTCGTTGTCGACAGAGAGCGAGCACGACGAAGCGTCCTTCACACGGCCGGTGAGCATCATTTCGATGACAGCATTCTGGATAACCTCTGTATAGACGTTGAAGTCGGGCACGTGCTTGTCCTGACCCAGTGCGCCGAGGATGGCGTTGGCTGTTGAACCCACACCGCTCTGCAGGGGGAGGAACTCCTTGGGGATGCGTCCCTGGTGCATCTCGTTGACGAGGAACTCGGCTGTCAGATAGCCGATACGCTCGGTAACGGGGTCGCTGTCCTTGAAGCCGCGTGCTTCGTCGGGGATGTTGCACTCTACAACACCCACCAGCTTCTCTTCGGGTATCTCGACGTATGGCTTACCGATGCGGTCGCCGACATGCTCGATGGGGATAGCCTTGCGGTAAGGCGGGTCGATGGGCTCATAGACATCGTGGAGCAGTCCGGCCTGCGGGTTGTGGAAGGCGTTGAGCTCCAGGACGACACGCTTGGCCAGACGGGCTGCTGTGGGGCTGATGCCGCCGGAAGATGTCAGGAAGGCATGATACATGTTGCCTACCTTCTCGATGGCGCAGACCTCGAGAATAGCCCAGTCAACCTGTCCGTAGAAACCGTAGCGCAGCTCCTGTGCCAGATGGCTCAGGTGGATGTCGTTGTAGCTCACACCACCGGCGTTGACCCACTTGCGGAAGTCGCTGTTGGTGGTATAGGGAGCACGATAGGAGATGGCTTGAGCCTGTGTAAGCACACCGTCGGTGCTGGGACCCGTAGAGGCTCCCGTGAAGAGCCGCACCTTGAACTCGCGGCCTGCCTCATGCTCGCTGACGGCCAGTTTGGCCAGTTCTTTTGTCACTGCCTTGGGCGAACCGGCGGGAGTGAAGCCGCTCAGTGCCAAGGTATCACCATTCTTCATCATGGCAGCTGCCTCAGCTGCCGAAATCTTGGGATAGTTCATGTTTTGTATTTACGATTTGACGATTTACAATTTACGATTTACAATTTACGATTGACTGTTTCAGGTGGTCTTGAAACCCTTGGTGCTGATGATGCGGATGACATCGCTGATGTTCATCTCCTGATAGTCGCCGGCATGCTGATAGCGCGCCAGTGCTTCTTGCTCGGCTTCGTCCTGATGATAGGTGCAGGCTTTTCCTTTGGCTTCTGCCACGGCCCAGCCTACAAGGGCCACTGCCACGAATGCGGCGAGGAATGCTAATGTCGTCATAGTGTGCTTGTTTAATAAATTTCGTGCAAAAGTACAAAGAACTGCGCAAATGGCAAAACAATTCGTTGATTATTAGCATATTTTATCCATTCGCCCTCCTTTTGAAGTGTGCGCTCAGGTCGCGTTTCACCACGACGGCCGCAAACAGCAGAATGATGACTGTATTGAGCAGGAGAGAGGCCCACAGCGGCAGTGCGTCGTGCAGCAAGGCCATGGCGGCAAAGCCTACGACGGACAGGCCGACATAGAGGGCGATGTCTTTCAGCGGGTAGCGGATGGGATAATAGTGCTGACCGATGAAGTAGGACAGCAGCATCGACGTGGCGTAGGCTGCAAAGCCTGCCCAGGCACAAGCCATATAGCTGAAGCGCGGAATGAGCAATATGTCAATGGTGATGAGCACCACTGCCCCGATGCCGGAGAAATAGGCGCCCCAGATGGTGCGGTCGGTCAGTTTATACCAGAAGGAGAGGTTGAAGAACACGCCGAACATAATCTCGGCGGCCATGACGATGGGCACCACGCGCAGCCCTTCCCAGTAGCTCTCGCCGATGATGAACTTCAGCACATCAATATACCCCATGACGCAGAGGAAGGCCAGCAGGGTGAAGACGATGTAGTACTTCATCGCCTGGGCGTAGGTCTCACGGCTGTCCTTGTCCTTCGACTTGCCGAAGACAAACGGCTCGTAGGCAAAGCGGAAGGCCTGTGTGATCATCACCATAATCATGGCTATCTTGATACAGGCACCATAGATGCCCAGCTGCGCACGGGCTTCTTCCACCGAGCCGTCGTAGAAGTAGGGGAAGAGTATCTGCGAAGCCGCTTGGTTCAGCTGGCCGGCGACACCCATGACGAGCAGCGGCCATGTGTAGCTGAGCATGCGGCGGCAGGCAGCCCTGTCGAAGCCGAAGCCGAAACCGCGCAGCTCTTTCCACAGCATCAGCAGCGTGCAAAGGGTGCAGACAAGGTTTATGTAGAAGACGAAGGCCACGTCCAACGTGAACTGCTCGTCGTAGATGCCGAAGGGGTTCAGTCTGAGGGCTGGCAGCACGATGAGGTACAGCACGTTGAGCAGGATGTTGAGCAGGATGTTGATAATCTTCAGCGTAGCAAACTTGACAGGTCTGTGTTGGTAGCGCAGATAAGCGAAGGGGATGGCCATAAAAGCATCGATGGCCACCGTAGTGTACATCACGGCGATGTATTCCGGGTGGTCGGCATAACCGATGGCATCGGCGATGGGCTGGAGCAGGGCCAGCACCACGGCGATGGATGCCAGCGAGGTGAAGGCCAGCATCCGCAGTGTGGTGGAATAGATGCGCTCGGGCCGTTCGCCCTCACGGTTCATGAAGCGGAAGAAGGTGGTCTCCATACCGAAAGTGAGCAGGATGATGAGTATGGAGACATAGGCATAGACGTTGGTGATGACGCCGTACTCGCCGCCCGAGGCGGCAAAGCGGGCCGTCTGGATGGGAACGAGCAGATAGTTGATAAAACGGGCTACGATGCTCGACAGTCCGTAGATGGCTGTATCTTTTGCCAGGGATTTCAGGTTTGCCATAATTCTTTCTATGTTTATTAAGCGGTTCTTATCGGTCGTTCATCGCATCACGGACATGCCTGACAAAGAGGTCTTGAACGTCAGCACGCTGACCAAGGCCCTCGATGCACAGTTCCACCTGCATGCCTTCCTTCTCAAGGGTTTCCTTCCACTCCACCGAGATGTCGTTCTTGGCGTGGTCGCCAGCAACGAACATCAGCGGCACGAGCACTACGCGGTGGGCCTTGACCTGCCGCAGCTGCTGCACAACATCGTCGAGGGCGGGGAAGCCTTCGATGGTGCCTACGTGGCAGCGTGGCGAACATTGTTTCATCAGCCGGTCCATCTGCGAATAGATGGCATTGGCGGGATGCTCCGTGCCATGACCAACGAAGACGACGTGCGTATGCTTCTCCGTGGCATGGGCGGCTGTAAGTTTCTCGGCCATCTCCCGACAGTCGGCCAATGTGTAGAGCAAGGGCTTTCCTACGCGTATATATTTAAATAGGTGCTCCACCTGACGCACATCGTTGAGCAGCGTGGCATACTCCTCGCCGGGGATGATGTGTGTGGGTTGCACGACAACGCGTTCGAAGCCGTCGGCGCGCAGCTGGAGCAGTGCCTCCAAAGGAGTCTGCCTGACGATGCCGCGCTGGGCGAGTCGCTTGATGACGATGCGCGAGGTGTAGGCTTCGCGTACCTCTGTCTGCGGAAACTCCTGCCGCGTCAGGTTGTTGACGGCATCGATGGTCAGCTGGCGCGTGTCGTCGTGGGTTGTCCCGAAGTGGACCATGAGCAGGGCCGTCCGTTCGGCTTCGTCGTCGGTCAGGCCGTGTGTCGTTGCGTTTCCTTTTGTTGCAATAGTGGCCATCAGGGCCATGATAATCAGCAATACTCTCATAGTTTTTTGGTATTTTTGCATGCAAAGGTACAGTTTTTTCGCGAATCATAATAGCAATTAAGAAAAAATAAGTAACTTTGCACCCGGTTTTAGGTAGACTGGGTCCGCAAGGGCCTTGTCTTCAAAAGGGAATCAGGTGAAAGACCTGAACAGTGCCCGCTACTGTAACCCCTGTTGGGAAAAGCTCAACGAAAGCCACTGTCTTTGATAATTAAAAATTTAAAAATTACAAAGGCGGGAAGGCGAGCTTTTCTGGGGGAAGTCAGGAGACCTGCCTATTGCTGTAAGTAACCGTCTCCCCGGGGTCAGGGAGATTATTATTAACATTTTAACCTACCTTATTGTCATGACAAAGGCAAGAATGATTGCATTGGCCCTGATGGGCCTGTCTGCAGGGTATGCTGTTGGCCAGACAGAAGCCAACGACACAACCCTCGACCTTAAAGAAGTTGTCGTAACGAGCTATCGCCGCCAACCGTCGGCTGTGGGCAAGCTGCCCGTACCGCTGAACAAGGCTCCGCTGACGGTGGCCAGCATTGGCCGGGAGAAGATAGAGCTGCTCGACCTTCGCGACCTGAACGATGCCACCCGCACGGCAACGGGCATCCGCCCCATCAACTCGTATGGCGGATTCCTCTATTTCACCATCCGCGGTTTCTCTGACTTCGTGCTGCTCAACGATGGTATCCGCGACGAGCGACACAACCTCTACCAGTCGGCTCCGAGCACCAGTCTGGCTTCGGTGCAGAGTGTGGAGGTGCTGAAGGGTGCCGCCTCCGTGATGTTCGGCCACTCGGCCCTGGGCGGTGTGGTCAATGTCGTGCACAAACAGCCCACGGCCGAAAGGCATGTCAACGCCGGCATGGGCATCGGCAGCTGGGGACGCTACACCGTCAGCGGCGGTGCGAGCGGACAGATTGCCAAGGGCGTGAACTTCCGCACCGACTTCTCGATGAGCGGCGGTGAAGGCTGGCGCCACACCGACAACAAGGCCTACAACGGATGGCTCGCCCTCGACTTCCGCCTGAGCGACTGGGACAAGCTGAGTTTCTCCGTTTCGGCCAAGGACGACTACTACGGCACCGACACCGGACAGCCCCACTTCACGGCCGATGTCTTCGACCTCAGCGGCAACAAGGTGTGGGAGAAGGGCGACATCCCTTCGTATATCAACCGCCGCACGCGCTTCAACGACCCGCTCGACCACCTCACCGACAAAGACCTCACGGTGGCGCTGAAGTATAGCCACGTCTTCGGCGACTCGGGCTGGAAACTCGTCGACCTGCTCTCTTACTACTACGACGACCTTGACTACTATGCCTCGGAAGGCCTGAGCTATCTCACCTCGTCGGAACCCATCTACAACCACTACTACATGAACGGCGACAAGCGCACCTACATCAATACGGACAGCATCCGCCGCACTGGGTTCCTCTTTGCCTACGAGACCAACCTGCTGCAAAACCAATTAGAGCTGCACGGCAAGGCCACCACGGGAAGCATCAAGCACGACCTGCTCTTCGCTGCCAACTACTCCAACCTCTACTTGCCGCGCTGGCGTTCGAGCTACGGTTCGGCTGCCACGGGAGCCGGAAAGAACGCCGTACTCGACGTGCGCAACCCTGTTCTCAACCAAGGCAACATCGGATGCCCCTGGCAGAAGCGGAGTCTGGAATGGGAGCAAGACTATGGTCTGCACATCGGCGACTATATCCACTTCACACCGCAGTTCACCGTGCTGGCCTCGCTGCGCTACGACTATTTCCACCGCAACTACCAGATGGTATACTCCGACCACAAGACCGTCACATCGAAAGATCCCAAGACAAGCGAGCATAACAACGCCCTGACCTATCGTCTGAGTGCGCTGTATGAGTTCAGCGACAAGATCAATGTCTATGCCTCGATGAGCAGTTTCTTCAAGCCGACTCGCACCGCCGTGGCCGACGGCTACATCTACATCGACAGCGACGGCAAGAAGATCGACTCCAACGTCAACGGCAGCGTCTACAAACCTATCTCCGGACAGCAGTATGAGGTGGGGTCGCACATCACCTTGGGTAACCGTCTGCAAGCCGACTTTTCGGCTTTCTACATCGTGAAGAACAACATGGTGCAGAGCCTGGGCAAGCTCGACGACGGCACCAACGTGTCGGGCCAGGTGGGACGCGCCGATTCGAAAGGCTTGGAGCTGAGCTTCACAGCTATCCCCTTCGACGCCCTGACCGTCGATGCCGGCTATTCGCTGACCATCGCCAAGCTGCGCGAGTTCTCCGTCACAGAGTATGCTGCCAACACGCAGGCCGGCAACTACCTGCAGCACGCTCCCAAGCACATGGCCTACGGATGGGCGTTCTACGACTTCTCGCAAGCACTGAAGGGCCTGAAGATTGGCGCTGGCTTCAACTATTCGAGCAAGGTGTATGTCAATGCTGCCAATACCATGACCTTCGACCCCTATGCCATCGCCAATGCCATGATCAGCTACAACTTCAAGAAGAACTGGAAGCTGCAGCTCAACTTCAACAACATCTTCGACAAGACCTATTATATGTATGCCGTCAGCACCACGGGCTATGTGCCTGAGGAAGGGCGCAACGTGCGCTTCACGGCCACTTTCAATCTGTAAATGAAAACTTTCAAATTCATTCTTTGCATTCACAGGATACTGGGCACTGTGCTCAGTGTCCTGTTTTTGATGTGGTTCCTCTCGGGCTTCGTCATGATGTACCACACCTACCCTTCGCTCACGGAGCAACAACGAATGGCGCATGCCGAAGCTCTCTCCGCGAACCACCCCGAAGCCCCCAGCATCGTGTACGAATCGGCTCCGCCGATTCAACACCCTCCCCACCTGTCTGCCCTGTCTCTGCAACAGGTGGCTGGCCGCCCCGTCGTCAGCATGACCGACAGCCTGGGTGAGAGGCTCTACGACGCTCGGACGGGCCGCCCCATCAAGCGTTTCTCGGCATCAGAACTACTGACCATCGCCTTGCAATGGCAGTCGCCGGCAGCCCCTCCCCCACATCTCCTCGACACGCTGGGCGAGATTGACATCTGGCTCATAGGGGCCATGCCTTTCAACGAGTACCCCATCTACCACTACGCCCTGAACGACGGTCGTGGCTCGGAACTCTACCTCTCATCGCGGACAGGGCGCGCCCTGCAGCTGACCGACAGCCGTAGCCGCTTCTGGGCTTGGCTCGGAGCCATCCCACATTGGATATACATCACCAAACTGCGAGCCACTGGCCGACAACCTTGGACCGACACCGTGCTCTGGCTCTCCGGACTGGGCATCCTGATGACCCTCTCCGGCATCGTCGTCGGCCTGCGCTCTATGTTCCTCGCCCGGCGGCGGCGAAAGAGCACAGCCTCCACCATCACACCTTACAAGAAAACCCTTTTCCGCTGGCACCACATCTTCGGACTTTGCTTCGGCTTGTTTGTACTCACATGGATATTCAGCGGTTTCATGTCGCTGACCGATGCTCCGCAGTCGCTGTGGCCTGTTCGCGGACAGCTCAGTGCCCGAGACATCTATGCCGACAGCCTTCAGCCTTCCACTTTCACCCTGCCCACTCAGCGTTTACTGCAAAGCGACAATATAAAGAAAGTAGAATGGATAGAGATGGGCCACCGCCCCTACTACCGCGTTTGGACGGCTGAAGAAACATACCTTGTCGATGCCTCCGACTCGACAGCCCGCCGTGTGACACTCTCAGCCGACGACTGTGGCCGAATCGTCAAGGCGGCTCTCCACCAAGCCACCCCCGTCAGCACAGAGATGCTGACGAGCTACGACAACTATTATGTCAGCCAGCACCGGAAGCTGCCTCTTCCCGTCTGCCGTGTGACCGTAGACGATGCCGATGGCAGCACGTTCTATATCAATCCGCTGACGGCCGATTGCCGCTACTACAACGACAACCGACGGGCCGGAAAGTGGATGTACTCAGGGTTGCATGCCCTCAACACACCCTTCTTCGCCTGTCATCCCATGTTGCGCCAGGTCGTGATGTGGATGCTGCTGATAGGCGGTACGGCGGTCAGCCTGACAGGGCTGTTCCTGGCGGTCGGCTACATACGCCGGAAGCTGAGATCAAAGTGTGAAATGCTGTGTGTTAGGCACCAAAACCCTGCATGATACCTAAAAGTGGGTATTGTCAGAATACACAGGAAATACCCAAAAGTGGGTATTGCCGGGACACGAAGAAAGATGTAATTTTGCACCCGATTACAAATATGCCACAATTATAGACAAAAAACAGTGACAGAGCTTATGAAAATATTCAAGACAACTATGATGGCACTCGCCATGACGACACTCGCTGTGCCGACAATGGCACAGGAGTCGGCCGGCGACAGCGTAATGAGCCACGCCAATGGCAAGCGCCTGTCTATCGGCGGCTATGGCGAGGTGGCCTTGAGCCGCATGTTCTACAGCGACCACGTCAACCGCTACAGCACTCCCGAGAACTACAAGAACGACCCGTCGCACGGACGCTTCGACATCCCGCACGCCGTCATCTATCTGGGCTACGACTTCGGTCGCGGCTGGACCCTCGGTATGGAGGTGGAGTTTGAACACACCGGCACTGGCAGCACCATCGAGAACGAAGCCGACGAGGCTGCCGAGTGGGAACGCGAGCAGGAGAAAGGCGGCGAGGTAGAGCTGGAGCAATTCTGGATCAACAAGGAGTTCTCGCGCGCGTTTAATATTAAGGTAGGGCACATCGTGGTGCCTGTAGGCCTGAACAACGCCCACCACGAGCCGCTCAACTTTTTCACCGTCTATCGTCCCGAGGGCGAGAACACCATCCTGCCTTCTACGTGGCACGACACAGGCATCTCGCTGTGGGGACGCACCGGGCGCTTCCGCTATGAGGTGGAGCTGGTGGCCGGCCTGAACGCGATGTTCTTCAACCGCGACGGATGGATACACAGTGGTGCCGGTTCACCCTTCGAGTTCAAGCCTGCCAACCAGCTTGGAGGTGCCGCCCGCATCGACTACTATGCGATGCCCGGACTGCGCTTCGGTTTGAGTGGCTATCTTGGCAACTCGGTGCACAACACCTTCCCCAACGACATCAAGGGCGAAGGCAAACGCTACGACAAGGTGAAGGGTACGGTGGCCATCGGCTCTGTAGATATGACGCTGAACCGCTGGAACTGGATTGTCCGCGGACAGGCCGACTATGGCTACGTGGGCGATGTCGATGCCATCAACACCATCAAGGATGCCAAGGCACACGCCTCCAACTCGCCCGTGAAGAGTGCGATGATCGGTAAGAATGCCGTCAGCGTGGGCATTGAGGCTGGCTACGATATCTTCTCGCAGATAGAGCAGCTGCGCCGCAACCGCCAGAAGCTCTACGTCTTCGGCCGCTACGAATACTACGACAGCTACATCCCGAAAGGCAACAAGAAACAGTTCAACTACACCGACGTCACCCGTCTGGCTTTCGGACTGAACTACCATCCGCTGCCACAGATTGCCGTGAAGGCCGACTACAGCACCCGTCTGTTGAAGTCGCCCTACAACAACGAGCCCAGCCTCAATATCGGCATCGCCTACGAGGGATTCTTTATGTAAAAACAGAAAAAGAGACATTATATAATCTTCAAAAAATTCAGAGCTATGAAAAAAATTTTTAAGTTTGCGATGCTTTTCGCAACAGCACTCGTCATGAATGCTACCTTCACATCGTGCAGCGATGATGATGACGACCCCGTCGTCGAGCCCAATCAGATGACGGAGAAGGAACAGGCCATGAAGGACCTGACCGCCCAGTATGTCAACAACGTCATCTTCCCCATCTACACCTCGCTGGCCAACCAGAGCGACGACCTCTTCAACAAGCTCGTCGAGGCAAAGGCTAAGCTGCGTGCCGGCACGCTGGCACAGAGCGACATCGACGCCATCTGCAGCGTCTTTCTCAGCACCCGTTCGGCATGGGAGCAGAGTGAGGCCTTCCTCTATGGCGCTGCCACCGACTGGGGTATCGACCCGCACATCGACACATGGCCCCTCGACCGCACGGCTCTGGCCGTTGCCCTGAGCAACAAGGAGGCCATTGCTGTCCTCGACGACATTGAGGGCGGCGCCATCGAGAATGCCCGTGTCCAGGTGGGCGAGCAGCAGCTCGGCTTCCACGGCATCGAGTTCATCCTCTTCCGCGAGGGTAAGAACCGCACCGTAGAGGCCCTCATGGGCACCGAGACCGACAACGCCTTCGCCGGACGTAACATCACGGGCGAGGAAGAGCTCGTCTTCGCAGCTGCCGTTGCTGGCGACCTACGCGACAAGTGCTTCCAGCTGGAGGTGAGCTGGCTCGGCGAGAAGGCTGCCAAGGCCCATCGCGAGCGTGTCGAGGAGTGTGAGTTCAACACCACCGTCGGCGGAGGCGAGTACTACTATGGCGAGAACATCATCAACGCCACACAGGCAGGCAGCACATACGCTTCGTGGCGCGGTGTGATGAACACCATCCTCGTAGCCGGTTGCAGCAATATCTGCGCCGAGGTGTCGGGACAGAAGATTGGTCAGGCCTACACAGGCGAAGACACCAACTACATCGAGTCGCCCTACAGCCAGCGTTCGTACTACGACTTCTTCGACAACATCACCAGCGTGCAGTACGCCCTCAACGGACAGATGAGCGCTCAGCCGCATGCCAACTCGATCATGGCCTACCTACAGAAGTACAACCCCGACATGGCTGCCGACCTGCAGGAAGACCTGAACAAGGCTCTGCAGGTACTCACCACAGCTAAGGCAGGCACACCCTTCGTACTCGACTATCACAGCGCCAACGCCAAGGCTGCCATGGATGCCATCAACGAGCTCGACGAAGAGCTGAACGAGGCTGCAGAGTGGATTGCCGCTAACTAATAACATCATCAGAACAAGATTATGAGAAAAATGACAAGTAAGAAAACGATGCTGTTCTTTGCAACAGCACTGAGCATGACGCTCTTGTCATCGTGTAACGACGATGACGACAACGTCAAGCCCGAAGAGAATACGCAGGAAGCCGCCTATATCGGTAAGGCGGTAGGTAACTTCTCGGCCGAAGAATGGTATGTCGGCGGTGAGCTCGGCACGACAATGAACGTCACCGCCGGCTGTTACGAAGACGAGACACCGGCCGTGACGCAGATGGGACTGAGCGAAGCCTTCAACCGCGGCGAGCAGTTCTTCGAGCGCAACGTCACCGAGTTTCAGGCTCCGTTCAACGGACTGGGTCCGGCCTACGTGCGCAAATCGTGCCTCGACTGCCACCCGGCCTACGGTCATGGCAAGCGTGTCAACCAGTATCGCGCAGAATGGGGCAACGGCTATCTGCTCGTTGTCTATCATCCTGCCGACGGCCTGAACAGCGACGACGGACCCTACGTGGCAGAGGTGACGGGTATGCCACAGACACGTGCCGTCAGTCCGTTCCTGGCTCCTATCGACGAGAGCGGCATCCATCTCGACTGGCTGCCCGTGACGGAGATGGGCGAGGGAAGCGAGATCTCGGCCACACAGTTCCCCGATGGCGAGCGCTACCAGCTCATCTATCCCGAGCTGAGCATCGACCGCGCTGCCTTCAACACCAATCCCACACCGTGGGAGACGGGCAACGGTGCCGTGGCCTTCCGTCTGGAATCGACCATCGGTATCATCGGAACGGGTCTGCTCGATGCCATCCCCGACGACAGCATCAAGGCACAATATCAGCGCGAGGCTCCCTACACAGAGCTGAACCCAGCCTTCTGG
>JAGBLC010000121.1 GCA_017635615.1 Prevotella sp. | reverse complement strand
GGCTCAAACCCGCGACCCCCAGCTTGGAAGGCTAGTGCTCTATCAACTGAGCTATTTCCGCGTCAATGTTCTACTGGCGAGTGGGTGGTGATGGATTCGAACCACCGAAGTCGAAAGACAACAGATTTACAGTCTGCCCCATTTGGCCACTCTGGAAACCACCCATAATTTTCTTACATCGCTTGTCTTGTTCTGAGCCTCTTGTCGGATTCGAACCAACGACCCCGAGATTACAAATCACGTGCTCTGGCCAACTGAGCTAAAGAGGCAAAATCCTTGCAGCCGCTTAGGCTTCCGAGTAGGATTTGTTCTAAGACGGCTGCAAAGGTACACACTTTTTTTGAACTACCAAAATTTTTCGGCACTTTTTTTATCTATTTCTTTGTTTTTCCTTAAATTTGGTGAGTTGAACCTTCATTGCGTCCACACATTGGTCAATACTTTCCTCAAAAGTGTCGCACACTTTCTCGACGTAAAGAGTCTGTCCGGGAACGCTCACCGAGAGGGCTGCCTCCTTGTTCATTGCCGTTGCGGGCTTGACAACTTTCAGCTGCAATTCGATGTTCTTGATGTCTTCATAAGCCTTTTCCAGCTTGTTGGTCTTCTTTTCTGCGAACGCCTTGAGCTGTTCGGTTGCGTCGAAGTGAATCGATTGAATCTTAATTTCCATAGTTACCTCCGTTTTTTAGGGTTACGCCCTTGGATGGGCAGATCTATAAACTTTCTTGAGCTGCTCGAAAGTGGTGTGGGTATAGATTTCTGTCGTCGACAGGCTCTCGTGCCCGAGCAGCTTCTTAACACTTTCCAGTCCGGCCTCGTTGTTGAGCATCGCTGTGGCGAAGGAGTGGCGCAGCACGTGGGGCGACCGTTTCTTGATGGTGGTGACCATCGAGAGGCAGCGGCGCACCTCGCTGCGCAGCTGCTGATAGCTGAGGCGCTGCCCCTTGTCGCTGACGAAGAGGGCGTCGTCCTGCCGTGCCACCTCCTGGTCGCGCCGGCGGATATACGCCTGCAGCTGTGCGGCGAGTTCTTCGCCAAAGGGGATGAGTCGCTGCTTGTTGCGCTTGCCCGTCACCTTGAGCTGGCGTGTGGCCATGTCCACCATGCTGTCGTCGAGGCCTGTCAGTTCGGATGCACGCATTCCCGTCTCATATAATAATATAATAATAGTACGCGCGCGCGTATCCTTAAATGTATCACCCCAACTGACATCGTCTATCAGCCGGTTCATCTCGCCCTCTTTGACGAATTGCGGCAGCGGCTTGCCCTTTTTCGGCCCGGTGATGTCGCGGGCGGGGTTGGCCGCTACGAGGCCTTGCCTCATGCCATAGCGGTAGAACGACCTCAGCGCGCTGAGCCTGCGGTTGACGGTGGCGGCGCTGTTGGCTTTGTCCATCATGCTTTCCATCCAGTCGCGGATGACGTCGGAGTCCACCGACTCCCACGACAACTCGGCGTCGAGGTTTCTGAAGAACTCCTCGAAGGCGCTGAGATCCTCGCCGTAGCTCTTGACGGTCATGGCCGAGTAGTTGCGCTCGTGTGTGAGATAGTTCAGAAAACCTTCTATTGTCATTGCGGCTACGAAGATACACATTTTTTCGGAAACTGCCAAATTTTCCGTCGCTTTTTTTGTTTTTCTTTCATTTCGGGGTCTGAAAAAAGGCGCAGAGGGGGTGATTCGCCCTCTGCGTCTTTGCTTTTGCAGGGTCAGGATGCCGTGCTTACTGTCGGCCAACATCCCCGGCCAGTCGCTATTTGCTGCTGACCACTTTCTGCCCGTTGCGGATGTAGACGCCTCGTGCGGGCTTGCCGTTCACGGCGCGGCCCTGCAGGTCGTAGGTATGGGCAGTCTGCCCGTCGGCCTCAAACTCTGCCACTCCGGTGGCAGCACCCTCGCCGGTGGTGAACTGCAGGATGTCGCTCCATTCGCTGATGCGGCCCTCGCCTTCGTAGATGGCCTGCACCTGCACGTCGTACTTCGTCTTCGGCTCCAGGCCCTTCAGTGCGTAGTGCATGGTGCTGACGTTGTTGACCGTCTTCCATTCCGTCGGTTCGATGTATCCGCTTTCGGGATAGGTCATGTAGCTGATGTCGTCTACACGCAGGAAACCGGCTGACTTCTCGCTTTGGTGGCGGATGAAGATGTAGCCCTTGCCCGAAGCATCGATGTCGCTCAGGTCGATGGTGAACGGCTGATACACTTTATTGTTGAACGCCACTTCGAACGTCTGCGAAGCCCGCTGTGCGCTCTCCGTGTCGAAGCTGTTGCGCGAGACATACACCGTGAAATACTCCTTGTAGTTAGACAAGGCACTTAGTGCATTGACCGTCAGGATGCCGCCGAGGTCAACCTTCGGCGAGATGAGCCAGTTGTCGGTGCCGGCATCCGTCGAAGAATAGAAGTAGCCATAGCCCGTATTAGCACTGCTGGCGCTCGATCCGAGATTCCACTTCGAACCGTCGCCGTCGGCGTCGATATTGGTCCATCCCTGCTCGCCGCTCTCGAAGTCCCAGTAGGTCCACGTGCCGTTGTCGGCCTTGCGGTAGCGCACGTTCCACTTCACCTCACCGCCGTGGTCGCCCCAGCTGATGTTGGCTGTGCTGCCGCTGATGTTGGTGGCTGCCAGCTGGTCGGGAGCGGTCACCTGGTTGCTGTACTGTGGCTCGGTGGTCGTCATGTTGAGTTCCGTATCATCCGGTCCCTCCACCTTCACGAACACGGCCTGCAGCGGAGCTATCGGTCCGCTTCCGGGTACCAGTTCGCCCGCCTCGTTCATCACCCAGTAGGGGCGCTGCGTTGTCCGTTCGACGTCGTAGGTGAGCCAGCAGTTGCAGGTGTAGGTGTTGCCCACCACGTTGTAGCCTTCGTAAGTGGCTCCCCTGGTGATGGAGAGCGGAGCGTAGATGCGAACATCGGATGCTGGCGGCGTACCCCAGAGGATGACCGACAGGTCGCTGCTCCTGCGATAGCGGTAGTTGTAATACTCAGCATAGCCGCCGCTCACTTTCGTCTCCAGATCCTTCGGCGAGATAGCTGTCCAACCTTTGCTCTGGTTGAAGTATTCCAAGGTATAGCTGCCTTCCAGCATCTCTTCCGGGAAGTGGAATTTATTGGGAATGCGCAGATAGTAGTAAGTGTTGGCCTTGAAGTGTCGCTCGAATCCCACGCTGGTGCGTGCGTGGTCGTCGGGGGTGTAGACGAGCTGTGCGCCCTCCTTCAGGATGAGAGCACCGTTGACATCCTGCGTGATGCCCTTTGCCACGGCGGTGTAGCCTTCAGGGATGTAGCATTCTGCTGCAATGATGACGTTGGCATCCGTCGGCGGCACCTCCTCGTTGAACCAGCAGTCGGCTTCGTTCCAGTTGCCGTCGCTCATGAACACGATGTCGCTCCAGGTCTTGAATTGCTCCACCGGAGTCCACGGTGTGCGCTCTCCGCTGCTGAGCACGCCCTGCACCTGCACGCTGTAGTTGGTGTCCAGTTCCAGATCGGTCAGGCTGTAATACGGATCGTTGAGCCCCCAGCGGGATTCCCAGGCTTCCACGTAGCCTTCGCCCTCCTTGTAGACGTAGGTCAGCTGGGCGAGGTCGTCGATGGAGAGCCAGTTGGAGCCTTTGCCGCCGTAGCAGCGAATGGCGATGTAGCCCTGCTTGCCGTAATACAGGTCGCGGTATTGCTCGTTGTAGAAGAGCGACTCCAGGTCTACGGAGAACTGCTGATGGCTCTCAGGCCAGTTCCATGTGGGCGACACTTGCACGAAGCTGCTGATGTCGTCGTTGGTGGTCGATACATACACAGCGAACTTACCCCGGTTTGTCTCATAGTTTCCGATGCTGTAAGTATAGGCCCAGAAAGTGAGGATGCCTTCAAGATACCTCGCCGGCAAAACAATCCATTCGTCTCCGTATGCATCATCGCAAAGGAGACTGTAAGCCCCATGAATAATATAGCTTGAATAGAGCGCCCAAGTGAAGCCATCACCGTCGGCATCTTCAATCTTCCAGTCGTCGCTCAGTTCGCCGCTCTCGAAGTCCTCGAAGGGTTCCTGCTCTTGCCAGAAGCGCAAGTTCCACTTCGCCTCGCCGCTCTTCGGTGTCCACATCAGGTCGGCACGGTCTTGCTTCACGTTAAAGACGTAGAAGTCTTCGGGAGCCTTGATATCATTGGTCTTGATGACGCCAGCCGTCGTCCATCCGCTGACGTTGTTGCAGTCGTCTCTCACGGCCATCACCTGTACCACATAGGGCGATCCCGACTTCAGTCCGCTCAGTGCGCAGGTCGTCTCGCTGAGGTTAAGCGCATACTGCCAATTGTCGGAGTTGTAGAGATGGTTCTTCGTTTCGTACGAGGCATCGTCGATGTTCAGTCTGAACATGTCTTCGCAGTCGAAGTGGCGGATGGCCACAAGGCCCTCACCGCTGAGTCCGGCCAGGTCGATCGTGTACTCTTGGTAGTCGCCTGTTGCCACAAACACATCCGACTCATAGACGATATCGCCAGAGAATATGTCGTCGCCTTTGACGGCATACACGGCGAAATGCTCATACGCATAATCATCATCTTGTGCCACAGCCCAGAACTTGAACACGCCGCCCAGCTCGAGTTTGGGCGAGATGAGCCAGTTGTCGGGTGTCAGGGCACAGTTTTCATCCCAAGAATAGCTCTCAGAAAAAAGTACTCCCCTTCCGCTATGGGTCTTATAACCATAATCATCCATCACATAGTGTACCCAGCTGAATCCGTCGCCGTCGTAGTCGTAAGTGGTCCAGCCCTGCATACCGTCTTCGAAGTCCCAAGTCTGCAGGTTGTTTTCTGTCTCGCCTTCACCGGCAATGCCGTAGCGCACCATCCACTTGGCCTCCATATCGCCCTTGTTCCAGGCCACCTGGGCCTCCGAGATGGTGACATCCGACAGGCTTGCATCCTTGGGCGAGGGCATGGTGCCGTCTTCCAGACGCATGGTGAAGGCTGTTCCGTAGGTGGAGTTGTTGATGAGCCGGGTCAGGGCTATCGACTCTTCGTAGGTCACGCCGCACTTGATGACGCGGGGCAGGTTCTGTGTCATATCGTAGGCTTCCGACAGCGAGATGCCCAGCTCGTCTTTCAGCAGCGCGATGAGCGAGGTCCGTGCCGTGGTGTTCTTCAGCGTTGTCATCCACGTGCCGGAGGGGTCGTCGGGCTCTCCGCTGCCCGTAGACTCAATCACGATGGTAGCACCTAACTCCTCCAGGATGGCTTTGTACTCCATCGCCGTGTCGTAGTCGATGTTCTCCCAGAGGACGCTGGGGGCGTTATCCACCAGATCCTTGGCATCTTTCAGTCCGATGCCCAGCAGTTCCTTCACTTTCTTCACCACTTCCAGCTTCTGCGTGCCGGCGTCCTGCAGGATCACCGTGCAGACATTGCCGTAGCCGTAGTAGGTGGGCGGTGTGTAGGCGACGGCCGGGTCGGTGTCGATGAGCGTAGCCGTCGCACCGGCTGCCACGAGGTCGTCGTAGAACCACTTCGCCGGGTCGTACTCCTCGTTCTCCAACAGCACACAAGGTGCGCTGTCCACCAAGTTAGCAGCCTCCCCAAGACTCAGTCCCAGATGCTCTTTCACCACTTTGATCACACCAATTCTGCTGCTGCCATAGCTTTGGAGCGTCAGCCTCCATGTGGCTGTCTCCGCCGTCTTGTGAACCGGAGGCAGCTGAGCGGCCTGCATGCTCACGACCGCGAGCAGCGCCACTAACCATAAGAATAATCTCTTGTTCATAGTTGTATTTTGTTAAGTTAGGTTTATTCGGGGGTGCGGGGGTACGAGATATGTTCTCGGGGAGACTATTTCACCACTACCTTTTGGGAGCCGTGCAGATAGATGCCGGGACGTGTGGGCCGGCTGTCGAGGCGCTGCCCGCCTAAGGTGTACCAGCCATCAGAAGCATGTTCGGCGTTCCATGCTCCGTGTTCGATGGCCGTAGCGGCACCTGTCGGCTCGATGGTCACCTTCTTGGCCGTGTTGCCCTTCGAGTTGACAATCTCGCCGTTGCTGACGCGGCCACCCTCGGGCAGCGTTATCT
>JAGBLC010000120.1 GCA_017635615.1 Prevotella sp. | reverse complement strand
CTCTCTGCCTACTAATTCGATAATTCTCTAATTCGTGATTATTTTACTCTCTGCCTACTAATTCGATAATTCTCTAATTCGTGATTACTCTACCCTTTGCCTACTAATTCGATAATTCTCTAATTCGTGATTATTTTACTCTCTGCCTACTAATTCGATAATTCTCTAATTCGTGATATGAAAGATGGCAGACAACGGAGTGCTACCGACAGAGGCTTTTGTCAAGAAAATTCCGAATCCAAGTGGGTCAGGAGTCGCGTATTTCCGAGCAACCGCTCCTTCGCTCGCAAATACGCCAAAAATGAGCACTTTTCATAAAGAGAAGAAAATCAACAACTTAACCAAAAACCAGCTCCCCGCCCTCCCCCGCACCGGCAGTTGCAGGTGCAAAATGCGTCATATTGGTGGGCAATATGCGTCATATTGGTTCGCAATATGTGGCATATTACCCCGCAGTTTGCGTCATTTCACATGCCCGGAGACCATCTCTGACCACGTTACAGAACATCTTTGCCGACCTCAGGGACTATCCCTGATGCCTCGAATGCCTATCCGGCCTATTGTCCGCGCTCTAAAACGACGAAAAAGTTGAACCCGATTTTGTCAAGATAATTCAGAGAAAATAACGTCCCTCCAACAGCTGTCCGCCCTCTAATAAAACTTAAAAACTTGTGCGAGCATGCTATGGTGTCGTTCTTTTTGTGTAATTTTGCACCACCGTATGAAAATACAAGAATTGTTGGAACTCTATGCCAGGTCGTCGCAGAGCGCTGCCCTGGCGAAAGTACTCGACGACGTTTCTCTGAAAAACGTTTTCGTGGAAGGACTCGTGTCGTCGGCCGCTGCCGTGTTGTTCGCATCAGCCTCACGCCACACGTCGAAAAACATCGTCTTCATCCTTAACGATGCCGAAGAGGCAGGCTACTTCTACCACGACCTGACGCAGCTGCTGGGCACGGACGCGGTGCTCTTCTTCCCCTCAAGCTATCGGCGCAGCATCAAGTACGGACAGCGCGACGCTGCCAACGAAGTGCTCCGGACGGAGGTGCTGGGGGTGCTTTCGAGGAGCGGGGAGCGGGGAGCGGGGAGCGGAAGCTCCACACCCGCCGAGGTGCGTAGTGAGGCTGCCATCATCGTCACCCATCCCGAGGCGGTGGCGGAGCTGGTGGTGTCGAAGAAGAAGATGGACGAACGCTCCATCCGCCTGGAAGTAGGCGACCGCCACGACATCTCCGACCTGGAGGAACAGCTCTTCGGTCTGGGTTTCAACGAGGTAGACTACGTCTACGAACCGGGTCAGTTTGCCATACGCGGCAGCATCGTTGACATCTTTTCCTACAGCAACGAGTATCCCTTCCGCATCGACTTCTTCGACGACGAGATCGACTCCATCCGTCTGTTCAACGTGCAAGACCAGCTGTCGAAGGAGAAACGGCAGCTGGCTGACATCGTCCCGCAGCTGTCGGATGTCACGGAGAAGATGTCGTTCCTGCAGTTCCTGCCCGCCGACAGCATCCTCGTGACGAAAGACTTCCTCTTCGTGCGCGATGTCATCGACCGCACTTACGAAGAAGGTTTTTCAGATCAGGCCTTCACCGAACGCATGGAGGGAGCCACTGAGGTGGAACAACAGACCATCCTCGAAGAGATGAAGTCGGAACATCTGCTCATCAGCGGAAGGAGATTCACCGACGAGGCACTGGCCTTCCGCCGCATCGAGATAGGACAACGGGCAACGGGGCGCCCCGATGCCACCATCCGCGCCAAGACAGCACCGCAGCCGCTCTACCATAAGAACTTCGAACTGCTGAAGCAGTCGCTCGGCGACTTCCACCAGAAGGGCTACCACGTGTATATCCTGGCCGACTCGCCCAAGCAGCAGGAGCGGCTCCGGGAGATACTCTCACCCGCTGCCGACACCTCCCCGGCGGAGACTTCCGAGGCGGGCTTCATCCCCGTGGACAAGACGCTCCACGAGGGTTTCGTCGACCACAAGCTGCGGCTCTGCCTCTTCACCGACCACCAGATATTCGACCGTTTCCACAAGTACAGCCTGCGCTCCGATGCCGCCCGGACGGGTAAGATGGCGCTGACGATGAAGGAACTCATGGAGATGGAGCCTGGCGACTATGTGGTGCACATCGACCTGGGCGTGGGCCGCTTTGCCGGACTGGTGCGCGTTCCGCTGCCACCGCCACGGACAGGCTATCAGGAGGTCATCCGCATCATCTACTCCAACAACGACAAGGTGGACGTCTCCATCCATTCCTTATATAAGATAAGTAAGTACAAGCGGAAGGACACCGAGACCGAACCGCGACTCTCCACCCTCGGAACCGGTGCATGGGACCGGCTGAAGGAACGCACCAAGACGAAGATCAAGGACATCGCACGCGACCTCATCCGTCTCTATGCCGCCCGACGGAGGGAGAAAGGCTTCGCCTACAGTCCCGACTCGTTCCTGCAGCACGAGCTGGAGGCCAGCTTCCTCTATGAGGACACGCTCGACCAGCTGAAGGCCACCAACGACGTAAAGGCCGACATGGAGCAGGCCCGACCGATGGACCGCCTGGTGTGTGGCGATGTTGGCTTCGGCAAGACGGAGGTGGCCATCCGAGCCGCCTTCAAGGCTGCCTGCGACTCGAAGCAGGTGGCCGTGATGGTGCCCACGACGGTGCTGGCCTATCAGCACTATCAGACCTTCTCGTCGCGACTGAAGGGAATGCCCGTCAGGGTAGACTATCTGTCGAGGGCTCGCAGCGCGAAGAAGACGAAAGAGATTCTCGCCGACCTGGCCGACGGCAAGATAGACATCATCATCGGCACGCACAAGCTCATCGGTAAGACGGTGAAGTTCCGCGACTTAGGACTGCTCATCATCGACGAGGAACAGAAGTTCGGCGTGGCCGTGAAAGAGAAGCTGCGCAAGATGAAGGTGAACGTTGACACGCTGACGATGAGTGCCACGCCCATTCCGCGAACGCTGCAGTTCTCGCTGATGGGTGCCCGCGACATGAGCATCATCCAGACACCTCCTCCCAACCGCTACCCCATCCAGACGGAAATCATCGCCCTGAGAGAGATCGCCAATAGCAAGGATAGTTTCGCCGGAGGAGCAAGAGGCAATCTCGCACCTCGTAACTCGCACCCCGCACCTCGAAAAACCTCGTCGGGCTGGGAGCAGATTGCTGAGGCCATCAACTTCGAGATGAGCCGCAACGGACAGGTGTTCTTCGTCAACGACCGCATCTCCAACCTGCCCGAGATAGCCCTGACCATCCAGAAGTATGTGCCCGACGCCCGCATCGCCATCGGTCACGGACAGATGAAGCCCGAAGAGCTGGAGAAGATTGTCATGGGCTTCATGAACTACGACTACGACATTCTGCTCTCCACCACCATCGTGGAGAACGGTATCGACATCTCTAATGCCAATACCATCATCATCAACGACGCCCACCGCTTCGGACTCTCCGACCTGCACCAGATGCGTGGCCGTGTGGGCCGTTCGAACAAGAAGGCCTTCTGCTATCTCATCGCTCCGCCGCTGTCGCTGCTCAGCCAGGTGGCCCGCAAGCGACTGGAAGCCTTGGAGACCTTCTCCGACCTGGGTAGCGGCTTCAACCTCTCGATGCAAGACCTCGACATCCGCGGCGCCGGCAACCTCCTGGGCGCAGAACAGAGCGGCTTCATGGAAGACCTGGGCTACGAGACCTACCAGAAGATTCTGTCGCAAGCCATGACGGAGCTGAGGAACGAGGGAAGCATTGAGAGGAGAGAGGAAAGAGGAGAGAGGAGTGAGAATACCTCCGTGAGAAGCAACATTGGTAGTCACACTCCCCGAAGCAACGAGAGTAATCTCGCACCCCGCTCACCGCTCACCGCTCCCCGAGAGGCTCTATACGTCGACGACTGCACCATCGAGAGCGACCTGGAGATGTACTTCTCCGAACTGTACGTCCCCTCGTCGGCAGAGCGTATGCTGCTCTACCGCGAGCTGGACAACATCAAGAACGACAGCGACCTGGAGATCTACAAGGCACGTCTGCGCGACCGTTTCGGCGACATTCCCGACGAAGGGCTCGAACTGCTCAACGTGGTGACGCTCCGACGGCTTGGCAAACAGCTCGGCTGCGAGAAGATCATGCTCAAGCAGGGACAGATGACGCTCTACTTCGTTTCGGCGGCCGAGAGTCCCTACTACCAGAGCGCCACGTTCAGCCAGGTCATCAACTACGCCATGCAGAACGTCCGCCAATGTGCCCTCCGCGAGACGCGCGGCAAGCGGGCGATGGCCGTGAAGGATGTCCCTACGGCAGGCCGTGCCGTTGACATCCTGCAGGAAATAAAGCGTACAGAACATTAAAAATATAAAAAACTTAGGCGCTTTCCGGCCGTTGTCCATTTTATTGTTGTAACTTTGCACAC
Source organism: Prevotella sp. (assembly GCA_017635615.1). Classification (GTDB taxonomy): domain Bacteria; phylum Bacteroidota; class Bacteroidia; order Bacteroidales; family Bacteroidaceae; genus Prevotella. The sequence goes on along the minus strand of JAGBLC010000120.1, from coordinate 7,495 downwards.
CGCATTCAATATGCCACGTCATCATGTTTAGAATCAAGAAGCTCGATATATTCATTGCCAAACAATTTCTGCTGCTCTTCGTGGCCACGTTCTTCGTGTGCCTCTTCGTGCTGATGATGCAGTTCTTGTGGCGATATATCGACGAACTCATCGGAAAAGGTCTGTCGATGGAGGTCATGGCCCAGTTCTTCTGGTACATGATGCTCATGCTCGTACCGCAAGCGCTGCCGCTGGCCATCCTGCTGTCGTCGCTCATCACCTTCGGCAATCTGGGCGAGAGCTCAGAGCTGACGGCCATCAAGGCCGCCGGCATCTCGCTGATACGCTCGTTCCGCAGCCTTATCTTCCTGACGGTCTGCATCATGCTGGGGTCGATGTATTTCCAGAACGTCATCGGACCCAACGCCAACATGTCGTTCGCACAGCTGCTCATCTCGATGAAGCAGAAGAGCCCCGAACTGGAGATTCCCGAGGGCATCTTCTACGACGGCATACCGCAGACCAGCCTCTACGTGCAAAAGAAAGACCCGCAGACGGGCATGCTCTATGGTATGATGATATTCCGGCAGACCGACAGCTTCGAGGATGCCGCCATCATCCTGGCCGACTCGGGCATGATGCAGTCGACGGCTGAGAAGAAACACTTGCTGCTGACGCTGCATAGCGGCGAGTGGTTTGAGAACATGCGCGGACAGGACGTTGGCTCGGCCAGCGTGCCCTATCGCCGCGAGACTTTTGCACGGAAACAGATACTCCTCGACTTCGATGCCGACTTCAACCTCACCGATGCAGGCCTGCTCTCGAACAATGCCAAGGCGAAGAGCCTGGAACAAATCAGGATGGACGTCGACTCGATGAACCACCAGTACGACAGCATCGGACGCGTGTTCTACAAAGATGTCATGGCCTTCTATTTCTGTCGCGACAGCATCTCGAAGAGCGACTCGCTGCGAGCCACGAAGATGGCCCGGACAAAGGCCGTCAACGTCGACACGCTGTTCAACCGCCTGTCGCCCGAACAGAAACAACGCGCCATGACGACGGCCCTGAACCGTGTAAACCGGAGCGTGGCCGACCAGGAATACAAAGAGCTGATAACGGGCGACGGCGACAAGCTCATCCGCCAGCACCGCATCGAGGCACTCAACAAGTTCACACTGGCCCTCTCGTGCCTGCTCTTCTTCTTCATCGGAGCACCCCTCGGAGCCATCATCCGCAAGGGCGGACTGGGCATACCCGTCATCATCAGCGTGCTGGTGTTCATCGTCTATTACATCTTCGACAACACCGGCTATCGTATGGCCCGTGGCGGCATGTGGGCCGTGTGGTTCGGAAAGAGTCTGCCGACAGCCGTACTGGCCCCGCTGGCCGTGTTCTTCACCTACACGGCCAACAACGACTCGGTGGTCTTCAACATCGACCTCTACCGCAACTTCTTCATGAAGCTGCTCGGACTGCGTCTGAAGCGACACGTCACGGGCAAGGAGGTCATCATCAACGATCCCGACTACACCGCCGACCGCATCAGCCTGACCTCCGTCAACAACGAGATAACGACCTACGCCCACGAACACAAGCTGTGGCGGCTGCCCAACCCCATCAAGGTGTTCTTCCGCTATGAAGACGACCATGAGATAGAACGCATCGTGGAGGTGCTCGAAGGCGTGATAGAAGACCTGATGAACACGCGCGACAAGAAGATTATCACCGAGCTGAGCAACTATCCCATCGTTTCGCCAAGGGCGCACACACGGGTGTTCAACCGCCGATGGATGAACATCATCTCGGCCATCATCCTGCCCGTAGGACTCTGCATCTACCTGCGCATGTGGATGTTCCGCCTACGACTGTACCGCGACCTCAAGGTCATCAAGCACACCAACAGCGAGATTATCCAAAGGATTGAGGAAAAATATTCAATATCGAAATAACGATATAACGTAATACCGAAATCACGAAATACCGAAATATCGAAAAAAAAACAATAACATGGAAGACTTCAAACTCAACAGCATAGAAGAGGCTGTGAAAGATTTCAAAGAAGGCAAGTTCGTCATCGTCGTCGACGATGAAGACCGCGAAAACGAGGGCGACCTGATCTGCGCCGCAGAGAAGATTACGCCCGAGATGGTGAACTTCATGTTGAAGAACGCCCGTGGCGTGCTGTGTGTGCCCATCACCATCTCGCGCTGCGAAGAGCTGAACCTGCCGAAACAGGTCAACGAGAACACCTCGATGCTCGGAACGCCCTTCACCGTCACCGTCGACAAGCTGGAGGGATGCACCACTGGTGTGTCGGCCAACGACCGTGCCGCCACTATCCGCGCCCTGGCCGACCCCCACTCCAAGCCCGAAACGTTCGGCCGACCGGGACACATCAACCCGCTCTATGCCCAAGAGAACGGTGTGCTGAAGCGCAGCGGCCACACCGAGGCAGCCATCGACCTCTGCCGCATGGCCGGTCTCTATCCCGCCGGCGCTCTGATGGAAATCATGAACGACGACGGCACGATGGCCCGTATGCCGCAGCTCATCCCCTTCGCCAAGGAGCACGGACTGAAGATTATCTCTATCAAGGATATGATAGCCTACCGACTGAAGAAAGACTCGCTCGTCGAAATGGGCGAAGAGGTGGACATGCCCACAGCCTACGGACACTTCAGGCTCATTCCCTTCCGACAGCTGAGCAACGGTCTGGAACACTTCGCCCTGATCAAGGGTGAGTGGCAGGAAGGCGACCCCATCATGGTTCGCGTCCACTCATCGTGTGCCACAGGCGACATCCTGGGCAGCATGCGCTGCGACTGCGGCGAACAGCTCCACAAGGCCATGCAGATGATTGACAAGGAGGGGCGCGGCGTGCTCGTCTACATGCAACAGGAAGGGCGCGGCATCGGACTGATGAACAAGATAGCAGCCTACAAACTGCAGGAGGAAGGCTACGACACCGTTGAGGCCAACGTCCACCTGGGCTTCAAACCCGACGAGCGCGACTACGGCTGCGGGGCTCAGATTCTGCGCAAGCTGGGCGTGACAAAGATGCGCCTGCTCACCAACAACCCCGTCAAGCGCGTCGGTCTGGAAGCCTACGGACTGGAAATCATCGAGAACATCCCCATCGAGATACAGCCCAACAAATACAACAAACGCTATCTCGAAACCAAGCGCGACCGCATGGGTCATCAGTTGCACTTATAGAGGGAATGGAAGATTGAAAAGATCTCGCTCCTCACCCCTCACCCCTAACTCCAAACACCAAACTCCTATGAAGACGAAACGATTGATGACGCTGTTATTGGTGGCAATCATGCTGCCGACAGCCACAAGGGCACAGTATAGCTGGCCCTACGAAGTGAAGGATGGCAAGATTGTCACCAAGGTGCCCGAACGCCAGCCAGAACAACAGTCGGCCTTGATGCTCGCCACACCCAAGTTGCCTATTGTGCGAGTGGCCTTTGTAGGCCTTGGCATGCGTGGCAGCGATGCCGTAGAACGGTGGACGCACATCCCCGGCATCGAGGTGAAGGCGCTCTGCGACCACGAGAAGCAGCGGGCCGAGGCCTGCCAGCAGACCTTGGAAAAAGCCAAGCGACCGCAAGCAGACATCTACCACGGAGCGGAAGGCTACAAGGCGTTGTGCGAACGCAACGACATCGACCTCGTCTATATCGCCACCGACTGGCTCCACCACTTCCCCGTGGCGAGCTATGCCATGCAGCACGGCAAGCATGTGGCCATCGAGGTGCCGTCGGCCATGAACCTACGGGAGATATGGACGCTCATCGACCTGGCCGAACAGCACCGTCTGCACTGCATGATGCTGGAGAACTGCTGCTACGACTTCTTCGAGCTGAACACGCTGAACATGGCTCAGCAAGGGGTCTTCGGAGAAATCATCTACGCCCAAGGTGCCTATCGCCACGAGCTGTCGCCCTACTGGGACGAATACTGGAAACGCGATGCGCACGACACGCTCGGATGGCGACTGGAATACAACAAAGACCATCGCGGCGACATCTATCCCACCCACGGACTAGGTCCGATAGCACAGGTGATGAACATCCACCGCGGCGACCGCATGACAACGCTCGTCGCCATGGACACTCACTCGTTCAACGGCAAGAAGCTGGTGAAAGAGCGCACGGGCGAAGAGGCCGACTTCCGCAACGGCGACCACACGACAACGCTCATTCAGACGGCTCAGGGCAAGGTGTTGGAGATTCACCACAACGTGATGACACCACAACCCTACAACCGCATGTATCAGCTCACGGGTACCGAAGGCTTTGCCAACAAATACCCTCGCGAGGGCTATGCCGTGGATGGCAAATGGCTGCTGCAAGAGGTAACGAGTGACGATACTGACAAGAAGTACGACAACCTGTCAGCCCATTCGTATCTTAACGAAGAGCAGACACGCCTGTTGGTGAAACGCTTCCGCGCACCTTTGGTTGCTCAATACGAGAAGATGGCACGCGAGGTGGGTGGACACGGAGGTATGGACTTCATCATGGACGCACGTCTCGTCTACTGCCTGCAGAACGGACTGCCCCTCGACATGGATGTCTACGACCTGGCGGAGTGGTGCTGCCTGGCAGAGCTGGGAGCCATGTCGATGGACAACGGCAACATGCCTGTTGAGGTGCCCGACTTCACCCGTGGGCACTGGAACGACGTGAAGGGCTACCGCCACGCCTTCACTCCGACGGAATAGTAATCTATCAAAAAAAACTCATTATACATCAGATAACATGGAAATCATCAAAGACAAAAGCTTTGGCGGCGAACGGCCGCTCTTTGGCATTCACGACACCCGACTGGAGAATGTCACCATCACCGAGGGTGAGTCGGGTATCAAGTGCTGCCGCAACATCGAATCAGACGGTTGCCGCTTCATCGGTAAATATCCCTGGTGGCACGTCGACAAATCGCTCATCACCAACTGCTATTTCGAGGTGGGCTCACGCTCTGCCATCTGGTATTCCAACGACATGGTGATGCGCGACACCATCATCGACGCTCCCAAGCTCTTCCGCGAAATGGAGAACGTAGAGATAGAGAATGTACGCTTCAACGATGCCGATGAGACTTTCTGGCGCATCAAGAACCTCCGCATCAAGAATGTCGTGCTGCGCGAAGGCACCTATCCCTTCATGTTCTGCGAGGATGTCATCGTCGACGGCCTCGACTGCCAGTCGAAGTATATCTTCCAGTATTGCAAGAACGTCGAGGTGCACAATGCCAAGGTGACGACGAAAGACTCGTTCTGGGAGTGTGAGAATGTCACGGTCTACGACAGCGAGCTCAACGGCGAGTATATCGGCTGGCACTCGAAGAACCTGCGCTTCGTGCGCTGCCACTTCACCGGCGAACAGCCTTTCTGCTATGTCAAAAACCTCGTCTTGGAAGACTGCACCTTCGGTCCCGACTGCGACCGCATGTTCGAAGACAGCGAGGTGCAGGCCGACATCCGCGGCACTATCACCAACATCAAGAACCCCATCACCGGACGCATCGTCTGCGACGGCGTAGGCTCTGTCACTATCGACGAGCATGTGCTGCAGCCCAACAACTGCGAGATTGTCGTTCGCTCCTAACTCCTCTAAATAAAATGACCTACAACTTCGACGAAATCATCACGCGCCGCGGCACCAACTGCGTGAAGTGGGACGCGGAAGCTCCTATACAACGCTCCCCGCTCCTCGCTCCCCGCTCCTCGAACATCATCCCCCTCTGGGTGGCCGACATGGACTTCCGCACCTATCCTGCCATCACGGAGGCATTGCGCCGCCGGGTGGAGCATTGCGTGTTCGGCTATACCCATGTGCCGGACAGCTACAAGCAAAAGGTAATCGACTGGTTCGTCGGTCAGCACCACGTCGTACCCTATCAGCCCGACGAGGTAATCATGACGACAGGTGTCGTTCCGGCCCTCTCTGCCATCGTCCGTGGACTGACCCTGCCCGGCGACAAGGTGCTGCTGCTCACACCTGTCTACAACTGTTTCTTCTCGAGCATACGCAACCAGGGGTGCATCGTGGAAGACTGCCTCTTGCACTATGAAGTGGCCACGCTCACCGACAGCACGTCGGTTGGTGAGTCTGTCAGGCCAAAGGAAGGCCGATACACCATCGACTGGGAAGCCTTCGAACGACAGTGTGCCGACCCGAAGGTGCGCCTCTTCCTCTTCTGCAACCCTCACAACCCCGCTGGACGTGTATGGACACGCGATGAGGTGCAGCGCATCCACGACATCTGTATGCGCAACGAGGTCTTCGTCGTAGCCGACGAGATACACTGCGAGTTCACCCGTCCGGGTACGGAGTATTGCTCGTATGCATCGCTCGGCGAGGAGGCGCGCCGCAACTGCGCCCTCTGTGTGGCGGCCTCGAAGGCTTTCAACATTGCCGGACTGCAGACGGCCCATATCCTTGTGGCCGACCCTCATCGCCGCGAGCGCATCGACCGCGCCATCAACCTGCACGAGGTGTGCGATGTCAACCCCTTCGGTATCATCGCCACGCAAGAGGCATACACTGAGGGCGGAGCAGAGTGGCTGCGCCAGCTCAACGAATATATCTGGGACAACTATCAGCTGCTCGTACAGACCTTCCGCGAACAACTGCCGCAGTTCCCCGTTGTCAAGCTCGAGGGAACCTATCTGGCATGGGTCGACTGCGAGGTATTAGGACACTCTTCTGTCGAGATAGCCCAAGTGCTCTGCAGTCAATATGGAGTATGGGTGAACGATGGCGAGATGTACGGAGCCGTGCAGCGCCCCTTTGTCCGTGTCAACCTGGCCTGCCCGCGTGCCATCCTTGCTGAGGGTCTGCAGCGAATGGTTGCCGGCATGAAGGACCTATGCCGTGAAAAGAAATAACAATCATAGCCCCCAGGCACTGAGCGGCAAGGCCCGTTCCACCTGTCCCTCGATGTCGTCGGGCAGGTTGCAGAAGAAGTCGATGCCCGTGCGAGCCTCCAGTTCGTCAATGCTGAGGGCATAGTCGGTGAGGGCATCGTAGCCGTGCACCTCGTTGTTATGCGGGAACCAGAGCGCCAGGCCGCGATAGCCGGTGCTGTTCTTGTAGAGCAGGGCAACAAAGAAATACTTCGGGACGATGAGCTTGCCGTCGATACGCTGCAGCACGCCATCCTCGGCCCCACCTTCCAAGTAGACGCGGTCGATGGTGCCACCTTTTACGATGTAGAGCGTGTCGCTGGTGTTCTTCGGTGTCCACTGGCGCACCTTGTTCTCCATGGTGAGCCATACCCCGCCACTGTTGCCGCTACCGTTGAAGTTCTTATATTGCGGCTGCATGTTGGTGAGAAAGAAAGTCTGATAGTTGGCTTCGGCCGAATAGAGACGGTCGGCCGACGGGCAGATATGACCGTGGTCGAAGCCCGAGCCCCAGTAGTAGTCGTTGTCAAGATAGTACGACGTAGGCAGGTCGGGATCCATCGGATACTGCGGGTCGCCGTAATAGCGACTGGTGTG
>JAGBLC010000007.1 GCA_017635615.1 Prevotella sp. | reverse complement strand
TCTATCTTCACGGCGTTGCTTGTGAGCGAAGCCTTTCCCCAGATGGGGTTGCCCGTGGCATAGCTTCCGCTCCATCCGTCGATGGTCTTCACCCCTAATCGGTTGAGCACGAAGTCGGCGGCAGTCATGTTGCCGCTCTTCACGTCGGGCAGCAGAATGGAAAGCGAATCGCGCGCATCTTCCACCTTGAGCTTGAGGTCCTGAGCCATGATGCCTTCCGAGATGTTGTGGAAGACAGCACCACTCATCAGTCCGCCCGAGGCGGGCAATCCCGACTTCTGTATGCAGACGATGCAGCTGTAGCGCGGATTGTCGGCAGGGAAGTAGCCTGCGAAGGAGACGAGATACTTCATCTGTCCCGACTTATAGCCTCCCGTGCCCTTCGACACCTGTGCCGTTCCTGTCTTTCCGGCCACCTTGAACGACTTCGAGCCGGCGCGTTTTCCGAGTCCCTGGCTCACTACATGATAGAGGATGGTCTGTATCTCCTTGAGTGTCTTCTCTTTGCAGATGCGCTCCTTGATGACCTCCGGGGGGAAGTCCATGATGACCTCACCGTCCTTGACCACCTGCTTGACGAAGCGTGGGCGCATCATCCTGCCGTTGTTGGCGATGGCGTTGTAGAAGGTCAGTGTGGAGATGGGTGGCACCTGTGTCTCGTAGCCGATGCTCATCCACGGCAGGGCCGTCTTGCTCCAGTTGAGATACTGCCCGCGTTCGTTCTTCTTAGGGTGGCGGATACGTGGCGGAGCGGCTCCCACGAAGGGAAGCTTCAGGTCGGTGGGCAGCCCTAAGCGGTAGATGCCGTCGACGAACTTCTCCGGGTTGTCGGCGTAGAACCGGTCGATAATCTTACTCACGCCGATGTTCGAACTCACTTCCAAAGCCTTGGGCAGCGAGATGGTGCCGTAGCCGCCTCGGTGCCAGTTGTGGTCGCGCATCTTGGCTCCGTGCATGTCGACGATGCCGCTGCCGGTGTCGACCATATACGTTGTATCGACGACACCATCGTCGAGCGCCACCATGATGCTGGCCGTCTTGAACACCGATCCGGGTTCCAGCAGGTCGCTGACGGCGTGGTTCTGTCGTTCGTAGTATTGTCCGTCGGGTCCTTTCGACATGTTGGCGATGGCTTTGACGTCGCCCGTCTGCACCTCCATGACGATGGCCACACCGACGTCGCCGTTGATTTCCTTCAGCTCGTCGACCAACGACCGTTCGGCGAGGTCCTGCATGTTGACATCGATGGTGGTGACGATGTCAGCCCCGTCGACGGGTGCCTGTTCGGTGATACTGAGGTATTTGTTCATCACCTTCTTGCGTTGCACCACTCCCTCCTTACCCCGGAGGATGGTGTCGTAGTATTGTTCCAGTCCGCATTTGGCCAGGTCCATGGCTCCATACATCTCGCCGACGGTGCGTCCTGCCAGCGATCCGAAGGGATGCTGCCGGGCATTGAACGACTCGGTGTGGAATCCGCCCTTGAACGGCTTCAGGCGGAAGATGGGCAGCTTCTTCACCTCCGAGTAGGTCTCATAGCTCACACGTCGCGGCCAGATGGCCCAGTTGCGGCTCTGGTTCACCCTTCCTTCCTCCAAGTGTTTGCGGAAGGCGGCAGCGGTGCGTTCGGGGAATATCTCGTGCAGACCCTGACAGATGCTGTCCACCTTCTCTTCCCAGAGCGTGTCGGTCTTGCTGTCGGAGAGTGCCTTAAAGTCCATGAAGAGCTTATATTCGGGCAACGAGCTGGCCATGAGCCGTCCGTCGCAGCTGAGGATGTTGCCGCGAACGGGTTTCACCGACACGCTGTCGCGCTTGAGTCGGTCGGCCACTTGCTTCCAGTAGTCGCGTTTCACGGTGGCGATATACATCGCCTTGCCCACCACGAGGATGCCGAGCAATACCATGAAATAACCCACGATCTTGTAGCGTGGTACGATTTTCTTTCTATCGAACAAACTGCTCATGTTCTTTCTTTATACCTTATTATTATATATAGGAGTTCAGGAGTTCAGGAGTTCAGGAGTCCTGGAGTTCAGGAGTTCAGACATTTCCTCTTGGGTTCTTGGAGTCCTCCTTTTTTCCTTATGGCACCTGAATGATATAGGGCGGCTGACTGGGAATCCGCAGTACGCTGTCTTTGTTGTTCTGCAGCATCTTGAGCACATTGCTCTCGCGGCATTTCTCCGTCAGTTCGCTCGAGCTCGACAGGGCGCGGTATTTGGCGTCGATGAGCTCGCTGTTGAGCCGGTCAATCTCCAGCATGTCTTTCTGACAGCTGTAGCGGTTGGAGATGTAGATGATGACAAACACGAAGATGAGTACCAGCACGCCGAGCTGCCTGCGCAGCAGATTGGCGGTGAGCCAGTCGCCTCCGAGGATTTTTCGCAGGTTGAAACTGGCCGACAGCGGTTGCTCGTCTTCGCGGGCCTGTTCGCGGATGGCCTCTTTGAGGTGGTCGAGCGAGGGGTCTTCCTGCTCTTCCTCCTCGTCCTGCTCATCAGGAGCCGTCGTGGTGTCGTCTTCCTGCCTGGCATCCATGCTCTCCGCTGCGTCGGCATCGGGGATGATGTCGAGGTTGTCGGGAGCCTCCTGGGTATCGTTGTTGTCTGTTGTGACTATCTTGTCAGGGTCGTTGTTCATACCGCTAAACCTTTTCTGCTATTCTTAACTTGGCACTCCTGCTGCGAGGGTTGACCTTTTGTTCTTCCGCTGTGGGTGTGATGACTTTCGAGTTGACCAGCCGGAAGGGCTTCTCGATGCGTCCGAAGAAGTCGGCCTCGACGTTTCCCTCAGCGTTGCCGCTCTTCATCACGTTCTTCACGATGCGGTCTTCCAGGCTATGGTAGGTGATGACGGACAGCCGTCCGCCCGGCCTGAGCAGCTCTGTGGCCGCCAGAAGCATCTCGCGCAGTGCCTCCATCTCGTGGTTCACCTCGATGCGCAGTGCCTGAAAGAGCTTAGCCTGGTCTTTCTTCTCGCGGTCGCGTGGCATGAGTGGCTGCACGGTGTCGATGAGGTCTTGCGTGGTGAGGATGGGCTTTTCGGTCCGTCGCTTGACGATTGTCGAGGCGATGCGCCGTGCCGTCTTCAGTTCGCCGTAGAGGTAGAAGATGTCTGCCAGGCGGCGTTCGTCGGCATTGTTCACCAGGTCGGCAGCTGTCTGTCCGGCCCGTTTGTTCATCCTCATGTCGAGCGGTGCGTCGTAGCGGAAGGAGAATCCCCTTTCGGCATCGTCGAAGTGATGGCTCGACACGCCGAGGTCGGCCAGCAGGCCGTCAATCTTCTCTACACCGTAGTAGCGCATCCAGTTTTTGAGGTACCTGAAGTTGGAGCGTACGAACGTGAAGTTCTTTTCCGTCCGGGGGATGTTCCTCTCCGCATCGGCGTCCTGGTCGAAGCTGTAGAGGTGCCCCCCTTGCCCCAGACGGGCGAGTATCTCCTGGCTGTGTCCCCCCCCGCCGAAGGTCACGTCGACATAGATGCCCTGCGGCTGTATGTCGAGTCCGTCGATGCTGTCGTGCAGCAACACGGGAACGTGGTATGTTTCGGCTGATTCCATATCCTGATGTTTTTTGGGGGATTGATGCTTGTCGTGTTTTCTTCCGCACGGCTACCGTTGCGTCTTGCTGTTTCGCCGTTCTGGCGTAGCCTCATGAAGCCTCTGTCATTCAGTCGGCAACGGAGGTTGCGCCTCCTGCGTCATCACCTCTTCGAGCGCCTTTCCGAAGTCGTCGGGCTCCATGAAGGGCTTCTCTGTGAGGGCTGTGCTCCATATCTCGATGGTGTCGCCCATGCCGATGAATTTCACCTCCTGGCTGATGTCGGCCATGCGCAGATAGCGCTTGGGGATGAGAAAGCGGCCGTTGCCGTCGAGCGTCAGCAGTTCCACATCGCTCACAAACTGACGGTAGATTTCCTGATGTTTGCGGTTCCAGCGGTTCAGACGGCTGCGCAGCAGGTCCATCTGCGTGTTCCATACCGATTCGGGATAGAGCACGAGGCACTGCTGAAAGACGTCCTTGCGCATGACAAGCGTCTCTTCGGCAGCGGTCTGCAAGGCCTTGCGGAACACGGCCGGAAGGAATACTCTTCCTTTGGCGTCAACCTTGGCTTCTATGTTTCCTAACAGTCGCATTTTCTGAACTTATCTGAAATTGGCAGCAAAGTTAGTAATAATTCTCCACTTTCCACCACTTTTCTCCACAAAATTTCAAAAATTACAAAAGTTTTCTTGTTTCTTTACAAATTCATGTTTATTTAATATCGCTTTCGTATGCTTTGTTTTGTAAAAATAATATCATGAATTTTAACAATTGAAAAAGTCCGATTCTGGAGTCGGATACGGAGGGTCTTGAGGGCCTTTGGCAGGGTTGTCGATGTCGGAGATGGTGTTTCTGGATGTCGTTTGCCGCATCTGACATCCATAGAGACCATCTCTGAGGGTGTCAGAGATGATCAACGAGCCTGCAATATGCGGCAAATAGCGACCCAATATGCCGCAAATTGGCCTCCAATATGCCGCAAATTGGTCGCCAATATGCCATCTTTTGGGTGCTGGTTTTTGGCGGTTTGGCTAATTGCTTGATAGATAATGAATTGCAAAAAGGCTCAAAACTCGCGTATTTGCGGCCAAAGGACAAGTCGTTTTCAAATACGCGATTCTCGCGAGGTGCATTGTAAAATAAATTCTAAGATTTTAACACAAACGAAACGACCATACGATGCGAGTGGTGCTTGCTTGTCAGGAAGTGCAACTTCGCACATCAATCATCATTCAATATGTCGACGAAGAGCGATGGCCAAGTGCGAATGCGGGCTGTGCCGGAAAACGAATAAAATGTCGTTTCAAGGGCGCTCAAAAGGCCATAAATGGCACAATAATAAGCAAAATTCGCATCATAAAGCATAATTTTTGCCAAAAAAGATAGCAATTTCAAAATAAATGATTATTTTTGCATGATTTTTTTAAAATATGAATACAATTACGCCGAAAACAGTAGATATAGAGAAGGTGCTACGCGACAAGATGGGCAGCAAGGCCAAATGGGTGCCGCGCCCAGCCGTCAAGTGGCTCAAGAACCTCATACACGAGGACTGGCTCAACCAGTTTCTGTGGGACAACCGCGAT
>JAGBLC010000119.1 GCA_017635615.1 Prevotella sp. | reverse complement strand
TCGTAGAGCTCGGGGCTGTAGCTGCCCCGTTCGGTCGTTCCGTCGGGTGTCATGATGAGCAGGTGGGTACAGTAGAGTGGGGCGAAGCCGTTGCGGTTGCCGTTGTCGGTGTTGGTGAGGTATTCCTGTTCTACGTTCGGCGATTTGTAGCCCTGTCGGCCGTCGTAATCTTTTTCCGTCAGGAGCAGGTCGTCCCAGTCGGCACGTCGCCAGTTGGCGTCGTTGTTCCAGTCGTGGTTGTCCTCGGTACCCATCCACACCTCGTAGTCCGGGACAATCTTCAGGTTGAAAAGCATGTCGCCATGACAGGCGTTGGACAGCGTTCCGTCGGGCAGCTTGTCCTCGAACGGAATCTTCAGCACGTAGTTGTAGCCGTCGCGCACATCGAAGTTGTCGGTGAAGTGGATGCGCATGTGGTTCTGAGCGGCAGCATCCTCGGTTGAGCGGCCCTCGCGCGTGTCTTCAGCATTGAGCGACACAATCTTGCCTACGATGGGCAGCATGCCTACAGGCTTGCCGTCCTGGTCGGTCTTCTCCATCTCTTCCTGAATCTTCAGTGCCCAGTAGGGATCGTTCGTGTCGGCCAGATAGATATCGGGCGTGGAAACCACCAGCGTGTGGCCTTCGCCGTTGTGCACACCGGTAGCGTTGCTGACGGCTGCATGTGCTTCGCGGACGGGCAGGAAGAGCGTGGGCTGGTTGCTGTCGGGACCGTAGTTCTCGCTGCCGTGCTGCACCTTCTGGAATTGGCTCATGCGTGCCAGACGGATGCTGAGCGTGCCGAGGTTGTCGGGATAGTTGTATTCTTCGATGCCACCAGAGCCTCCCTCGAAGCCTGTGTTCAGGGTGGGAGCTGCGTTGTGCACCTCTATCCGGAGGCCTTGCGGCTCGTCGCAGAAGTATTCGAAGTGGTCGGCATTCTCGCCGCCTAACTCTCTCTTGAAGGTTTCGTCGTGGATGGGACAAGCCACGATATAGCAATATGGCTCGTCGTCGCTCCATGCGTGGATGGGCTGGTTGAGCGTCGACAGGCAGAGCAGCAGCTCCTTTCGGTCGACGAGGCTCTTCAGGTAGTCGATCATCTCCTGCGTGAAAGCTCCGTACTCCTTGCCGTCGACAGTCTTGGCTTCCTGCGGCACGACATCATCGAGTGTTCTCGCATCGATGTAGTTGGCGCGGAAAGCATTCAGCACGTCCTTGAGCAAGAAGGTCTCTCCGTCGGCAGTGAAACTCTGGGCGTAGAAGTTCTCGATGGTGGCCTTCACACCGGGGTCGTCGTCGCCAAGCGTCTTCGGCTGTCGGCCTGTCCACCAGTCGTAGTGCAGACCCTTCATGTTCACCTCGTTGCCGTTGGAGTCGTAGCCCTGTAGCTGTGTCTGTATCGTCGGAATCTGGTTCTCGCAGGCTTCCACATTGCCATAGTTGTCGGTCTCCTGCAGTCCGAGCACCTGTATGGGCGGCATAATCTGGAAATCGTACTTGATATTGCACTGTGAGCGCAGGTTAAAGTCGGAGAAGCGATAGTCGGCCGACGTCAGCTTGCCGTTGTAGGGAATGACATAATACTTGACGTAGGGTTTCATCACATTGTCCACCATGTTGCCGTTGAAGACGATATAGCGGTGGGTGCCTTCCGTCTGTCGGTAGACGGGTTTGCGAAGCTCCGGGTCGGCAGCCTTCTGGAAGTCGTAGACGGGCTGGATGGCATCGTCGGCGAAGTAAGAGCTCCACTCGTAGCGCATCAGACTGGCTCCGGCATTGTCGGTATGCGTCCAGCTGTCCCACACCTTTGTGTGGTCGGCAGCCTCGCCGGGCTGGGCATAGTCGAAGGCAGCGGCATAGTCGTCGTCGAAATCGGTGAGGTCGAAGCGTCCGTCCTGCAGTCCTTGCTTGATGTCGTTGACGGTGTAGCTCTCAAAGCCCGAGTGCTGTTTGACCAGTTCGAGGAATTTCTGCAGGAACTTGTCCTCCTCGATGATGGCGAAGCTCATATAATACTTCGTATCGTCGCCCGATGCTGTAGCTTCCTTGATGCCTTTCACCTCCAGCTCTTCGTCGAAGTCGGTGCGCATCTTCAGCAGGCGCGTCTCGTAGGCAGCATTGCCATCCTCGTCTTTCACCACGCAGACGGGTGTGGTGTTCTGCACAAAGACGCGGGGCACGTCGGAGAAGACCAGGATGTTGTCGAGCATGTAGTCGCCGCCCTGTGTGGCGTAGGCGTTGTTCTTCACCTCGAGCCAGCACTGGTCGTACTTCTTCTCGACGTTGAATTCGAAATAGAACTGTTGCCAGGGGGCAGATTCCTGACTGTTGCCATTGCCGCGATTGCCATACGCCCAGCGACCGATGTCGTAACCATTGTTGTTTTTGATGTTATTAATACTAGACGTTCCCACATAGTGGATGGGAATGTCCACACCATTATTACCTACAGAACCTGATTCGGCATTGGGGAAGAAGTCGGTGTTGTTGGCAGGGTTCAGTTTGCGGCGCATCTCGGCCACGATCTGTCCCGGGCAGAAGGTGTAGATCTCCTCCGTGATGTTCTGATGCAAGTCGTAGTCGTAGCGACGCCCCTTCACGGTGAGCAGCAGCGATCCGGGACTCTGCTTGGCGGCACTCGAAGGCGACAGCTGCGGCGAGCACATCCACCCCGTGACCATCAGACGGTCACCCACACAGAAGTTGCCCTCAAAGATGCAGGAGGCCACATCGGCAGGGCGCTCTGCGGCATCGACATAGAGGAAGCCCTCGGTGAAGCTTTCGTGCTGCGAGTGGAAAACGAGCGAGGGGTCGACATAGTTGATGCTGTCTGCGCCGACAGGAGTAGCGTATTGGTCAGGCTTATAGTTGATGCCTCTGACGGGATAAAGCCGGTTGAACATCTTCATGTGGTTGAAGATGCCGTATTCGCCCCAGCTCGGCTCGGTGCCTCGTTGAGCCGTAGCACTTTGATGGTTCCATTGGTCAAGCGGTAGTTCATCGGGTACCGTGTACCAATGAGCGTAAGAAGAGTTGAGCATGTTGAGGGGCAGTTTGGAGCTTCTGTCCACCTTATCCATCGTGGTTGTCACTTCATAGCTTGTTGCCTCACCGATGGTCAACTCCACTTCGGCCGCTTTGGGATAGTCGAAGGTGATGCGTGCAATGTTGTTGCCATGAAGCTCCTTCAGCCGCTTGGCGGTGCGATTGTAGCCGTAAGCCCCCTTGTGCAGGACGTCTTTCCACGAGAGCGTCTCCGAATTGTCATCGAAGATGAGCTTGAAGCGCGCCACGTTATACTCCGTGCCGTCGTCGGCAACGGCCACCACCATGATGTAGGCAGGGTTGTTGGGGCCTGTATTCTTCACGGTGAGGTCAGCGGGTTGCAGCTGATTGAAGTTGGTGTTGTCGCATCGGCTGCTGTAGGCGAACTGTATGAAGCGGCTACCGCCAAAGCCCAACTCGGTGCTGAGGTATAGTCCGGGAATCTGTCCGTAGTTGTTTGCATCGCGTGTTCCTGTTTCCAGTTGGCGCGAAAGGGCGATGCCAGTGTTGCCCTTGTCGTAAAGGATGATTTTCAGGCGGGTGTCGCTTAGTGCCACTGCCGTATTGGCAGGATGCTGGTTGGTTCCCTTGAGGGCACCGAGGCTCGTAAGCGCGCCTTGGTTATAGAAATAATAGTTGTTCAGCTCGTATTTCATCGGGATGTGCTCTACGGCAATGCCTGCCGTGACGTGGGGGAAGTGGATGGTATGGTCTTCGAGGAAGGTGCCTTTGAGCGCCCTGTCGGCATCAGAGCCTCCGCCGATGCAATTGTTCAGCGCGGTGGCTATGATGCTGGCATCCTTCACATGCCATACCACGCGGTGGCTCAGGCTGGGTTCGGTCAGGTTGCCAAGAATTCCCCGATATTGATTATAATTAGAAACAAGCCCCGAAACGCTGCTGTCGTAGTTGGAAAAGTCGATAGCCAGAGTGGCGCTATCGGCATCAAGACGGTAGAGCATACTCTGCGTGATGTGGTTCTGTACCTCGCTGTTGCCGAAGACGTCCCATCCCGTCACGTAGCCGTTACTGAACCTTAAAACATTCAGTCCAACTTGCGTTGTGCTGTTTTTGACGTCAAGGTTATATCGAGGTGGATATGGGTTTGTAGGATTATCTGCCACACCCCATACGCGCAGATTGGTGAGAGGAATGTTCTCGTTCTCGTTGTCGTAGTTGTACAGTCGCTGATAGCGGTAGTGCTTCGTGCCGGAGTTATATTTCACCGTAGGGAGCAGCAGGCACACCCACTGCCCCTTGGGGATATAGCGCACGAAGTCGTACTGCGGCGTGTTTTGCACCTCCACGCCGTCGCGCTCTACACCATCGCGGGCACTCTTAGGCACCATGCCTTTTTCGCCTGTCTCGAAGTTGTTGAGGTCTTTCTTGTCTACTTCTGCCATCCCTGACAGGACACCGCGGGCATAGTCAGCCAGGTGGTGTTTTCGATGCTGAATCGAGTAGGTGTTGGTACTGGCTACTACGGTGATGTTGCCGTTGCCAACATTCTGTCCGTCAAATGTTGTGCTTTGCGCCAGCGTCACACTGGCAGAAAGAGTTGCCATCTGCAAGACGAGAGCAATACGAAGTTTGTGGTCGTCTTTATAAATGCGTAACATATAATTAATAGTTTTTTTATTTTTATTTGATAGGGGATATTTTACCTCTTGACTTTTGTTTTAGTAGATTCAATGATTCGGATTATCCAGCCCCTTCTCTTAGACAGGGGAGGGGCTGGATATTATTTAATAGATACTTTGCTTCAAGGTCTTTCGGTCGCGTGCCGTCAGTCCTTCGATGATGTAGACACCCTTCGGCAGGCGGAAGGAGTATTCAGCCTTGTTGGGGGCATCGCTGTAGACGAGTCGTCCTGCGGTGTCGTAGGCCCTTACGCTGGTGAGCGGAGCCGTCGTGGTGGACAGCACGTGGATGGTTCCACCCTCGTCGTAGATCTGGATGTTGCTCTCGGAGACACCCACCGACGGTGTGCCGCAGACGATGAAGAAGCGGTTCTGCGTCTGTCCTGGCACGCGCACCTGCAAGCCCTCGCTGATGGGAGTGAGCGTCTCAAGATAGGCATCGTAGAGTTGAGAGTTCTCGCCTTGCGAGCGACCAGAGGTCGAGCGGAGAGTTGAGAGGTTGTCCACACCGGTAAAGGTGAGGGTGCAGTATTCCTCGCTGTTGCTCTCCACACCGAGTGGCAGACAGGTGAAGCTGTTGAGTCGGTTGACGCTGGTAGCCAAGCGTCCCGTCACGGTGTAGACGACGGGAATGTCGGCTGCGAGCTCCTCGTCGATGAGCGTCACCATGTCCTCGCCGATGCTGAACTGGTTGCTGTAGTCGGGGCTTATGCTGACGGTGGCCGTGCTGCTGTTGCCGCCACGCTGAGCGCGGATGGTCATGCAGGGCTTGGCGGGGTCGGGTTCAGAGGGTGTGTCGTCTTCCGTCTGTCCGTAGGAGCGTGCCATCATGTCGGTGGTGTAGCGGATGGTCAGCGTGTTGAGGTCTTTCCCCTCCTTGGCGTGGAGGAAGAAGGCGTAGCGCGGCTTGACAATCTGCTCGCCGTGGAAAACGTCGTTGTCGATGGCTCCCAGCACATCCACCTCGTGCCAGCTCCAGTTGCGGGCATGACTTTCGGTGAGATCGGCGTCGCCCTGTATCTCGTTGTCGTTGAGCACGAGGTAGTAAGGCTCTACGTTATCAGCGTTGGCAGCGAGGAACTTCTGCATGTCGAGACCGCAGATGAAGGGGTTGCTGGCCAGGAAGATGCCGGTG
>JAGBLC010000118.1 GCA_017635615.1 Prevotella sp. | reverse complement strand
CTTCGGGCTGCCTGCCATCTCGTTGCCGATGACGCTGCCCTTACCCGTCACGATGTTGATGACACCGGCAGGCAGACCCACCTCGTCGACCACCTTGGCAAACTCGGTGCAGTTCTCGGGCGTCAGCTGACTGGGCTTGATAACGATGGTGCAACCGGCTATCAGGGCTGCTCCGGCCTTACGGGCAATGAGGAAGAAGGGGAAGTTCCACGGCAAGATGCCAGCCACCACGCCGATGGGCTTCTTCGTGAGCAGGATGGTCTCGTTGGGACGGTCGCTGGGAATAATCTCCCCCTCGATATGGCGGGCGAAGGTAGCCATATACTCGAAGTAGCTGATGGTGGCACCCACTTCGATAGAGGCCCACGAGCGCGTCTTTCCCTGCTCGCGCATGATAATCTCGGTGAACTCCTTCTCGCGCTTCTTGATGCCCTCAGCTATCTTCAGCAGATAGGCGGCACGCTCGATGGCAGGTGTCTTGGCCCATGCCTTCTGGGCGGCACGAGCAGCATCGAGAGCCTCGTTGACGTCCTCGATGGTTCCTTCCGGCTGACGTGAGATAACTTCTTCGGTCGACGGGTTCAACACGTCGATCCACCGCCCGCTGCGACTCTCGCAGAAGCGGCCATTGATGTACATTTTCAGATCGTTCATCTTGTCTTTGATTTGTTTAGGTAAATAAATGTATAGAAAAAATCTTCCACAAAATTAATGCTTTCCACACATTCTGACAACTTTTTTCAATTGTTTTACCGTTTTTTCAACAATCTTTGAAATGCCTTTTTTTATTGCTCTTCAGTGTTTTCGGGGGCTGCTCTGTAAATTCGCCATCCTATGAGGGCAATGAGGATGCTCATCAGCGGACTGATCAGATTGAAGAAACAATAAGGAAGATAGGTCAGCGTGGGTACGCCGAGAACGGTGCTCTGCGTCATGCCGCACGTGTTCCAAGGCACCAAGACAGAGGTGACGGTGGCCGAGTCCTCACAACTGCGGCTCAGCAGGCGCGACTCATAGCCCTTCGTGCGATAGGCCTGTTTGAAGATGTCGGCATTCAGCACGATGGAAATGAACTGGTCACCCGTGGTGATGTTCAGGAAGATACCCGTTCCCACCGTCGAGGCGACAAGGCTCGCACGACTGCGAACGAAGCGGATGATGACCTGCGTAAGACTTCCAATCATACCGCTGGCCACCATAGCGGCACCAAAGCACATGGCACAGAGGATGAGCCAGATGGTGTTGAGCATTCCCGCCATGCCTCCCGTGGAGACGAGTTCGTTGAGCGACGCGTTGCCCGTGTCGATGGCTGTTGCACCATAGTAGGTCATTGCCAACCCCCTGACCAGTCCGCCGCCAATCTCCTTGAGGATATGGGGCTGAAGGATGAGCGCCACGATGCCCGCCATGATGGACGAAAGAAACAGTACGATGAGCGACGGCACACGACGGGCTATCAGCACACCCGTGAGCAGGGGCACCAACAGCGTCCACAGCGAGATATGGAATGTCTGCGAGAGGCCATCGGTGAACTCGCCCACCTGCAGCTTCACATCGCTGACATTGCCAAAGCCGGCAAAGAGGAAGATGGTTATGGTGATGAGAAACGTGGGCGTGGTGGTCAACGTCATGTAGCGGATATGGGTGAACAGGTCGGTACCAGTAGCCGAAGAAGCCAGGATGGTGGTGTCACTCAGTGGCGACATCTTGTCGCCGAAATAGGCTCCCGAGATGATGGCTCCCGCCGTCCATGCCTCTGACAAGCCCAACACGTGGCCGATTCCCAAAAGTGCTACACCGATGGTGGCGATGGTTGTCCACGAACTACCGGACAACAGCGACACCAAGGCACAGATGACGCAGGTGCATATCAGGAAGAACTGAGGCGACATCACCTGGACACCGTAATAGATGAGCGTGGGTACGATGCCGCTAATCATCCACGAGCCCGACAACATGCCCACGCAAAGCAAAATCAGCAGCGTCACCGACACATCGCCCACCGTCTGCTTCAGCTTCGCCTCAAACTTCTTCCACGGCACGCGATAGATGCCTATCGAGATACACATACATACGGCCGTTCCCATCAGCAACGCCACCTGACTGCCACCATCGAGCGAGTCGCTGCCAAACAGCGTGATGACCACGGCCAGGAAACCTATCAGCACCACCACGGGAATCAGGGCCACCAGCGGGTGCGGTATTTTCGTTGTTGCTTCCATATTCGGCCACAAAGATACGAAAAAGTACCGAAATCACAAAAACTATTTGTATTTTTCCTTCGCTTATTGATGAGAGTTTTGGGTTAAAACTGCTGAAGTCAGAAAAAAGCCTCCCCGCCGTCTTGCCGTAGCAAAACAACGGGGAGGCTTGCTGTTGATATGCTGCTTACTCTTCGTAGTCGTCCCAGTCGGCATCTCCGTGGGTAGGTGCTTGGGCATCACCCCATTCTGGAGGCCCATCAGAACCGCCTATGGATGTTTGGATCGTGTCTAATACGACTGCGGAAATCTTGACGACGTCTATCTCGGGCGATTGATATGTTTTCTTTATCATAAGGCCGTTGTTTTTATTTGTTGACATATTTCTTTCCGTTCTTGATGATGACAGACTTGCCGTCAGTGCTGTCGATGCGGCGTCCGCTGAGGTCGTAGATACGCTCGGTGCCGTCCTTGTCGACGGTGCGGATATGGCTGATGTCGGTAGGAACGGACGGCGTGTCGTCGAAGAGTGAGGAGAGCGGACGAGCACCCTGCGTATTGCCCCACTCGACGAGGTAGGCACGGAACGACGGGATGCGGGCCTTTGGTTCGTTGGCAGGTGTGGGATACCAGCGGTTGTCCGACTGCATGATGTAGGCACCGATGTCGTGTGCTTCGGCGTTCTCTATCGGCACGAGCGTTCCGCGCAGCATGAAGCCAACGTTGTCGCCGGTAGGCGTCACGTCGTTGACGCGCAGGCCGGCACTGGCTGGGATGGCCTGTTCGATGTTGCTCGTGAGCGAGACGCCAGCCACGCTGGGCACCACGAGGTAAGGCGTGAGGGCTGCCATCGTTTCGTCGGTGGTCTCGTTGAACACGAGGGCATCGCCGTTGCGGTCGCTCAAGGTGTAGACCTTCGCATTGGCAGGCTTCGGAGCCTCGTAGGGCAGGCAGACGGTATAGGTGGAACCTTTCTTAGCCAGCGTGCGCGAAGAGACAATACTGTCGGTCTTGAAGGCGTAAGGCACGCAGTAGGCTTTGCCGTCGACGAGGCGGAAAGCCTTGGCGGTGAGACCCGACTCACTGGCCACGACGATGTTCGTGCCGTCGCTCGTTCCGTATGTCTGGGGCATGTAGACAAGCGTCTGCTGCGGGTCGATGCCGAGGCGGCTGAGGCCGCGCGTCTTCACGTCGGCAATGACGTTCGTCGAGTCGCACATCAGCATGTCGACATAGCGCAGGTTGGTGGCGTTGCGGAAGAGGCTGTCTTGGGCCACTGTGAGCGTGGCGGGCAGCGTCACGCGCTCCAGACTGGTCAGCGGCTGCAGGTCGGCGGTCTTCAGCGTGTCGACGATGGTGTAGCCCAGCGGTGTGAGGTCCTTGATGCCCTCGTGTCCGCTGAACCATCCCGTGACGTCGGTCACGTTCGAGAGGTCGTCCATCGTGGCGGCACCGTGAGAGGCGAAGGCCAGGAACGAGTCGTCCTCATCGAACTCACCCGTGGAGACGTTGTTGGTGCGTTGCCACGACGAACTGACGTAGTTATCGTCACGCAGATACTCTTGATAGAGGCTCGGTCGAACGTAGAAGGCGTCGAACGTGGGGTTGTAGTTGTTACACAAGGCGCGCCAAACGGCGTTCTCGGTAGTCATCTCAGGTTTATTCTTTGCCAGGATGTAGAGGCGCGTCAGCATGGCGTCGTCGTTCAGTGCATCCCAGTTGAATTCTTCAATCTCGTCGCCAATGACCAGTGTCTCCAAGCCTTCACACTGCTGCAAGGCACGACTGCGCACCACCTTGCAGGTCTTAGGCAGGATGAGTGTCTTCAGATTGTAAGCTTGCAGGAACGAGTAGGCTGGCAGCACGTCGTCCTCCACATACAGCAAGCGCGAAGTGGAGACGTTACCCGTGATGAGGAAGTCGTTGTACATGTCGGAAGCTACCAGATAGTACGACTCTTTCAGCTGAGCGTCGTAGAGGTCGATGTATTCCAGCTTGCCCGCATAGTTGCGCGAGTTGGTCCAGGGACAGAAGCCAGCTAAGTAGCGCAGCAGGCTGATGTCAGCGCCCGATATGGGGCCTACCACCTTCAGTCGGCGCACCTTGCTGTAGTTGCCCTTGACGCTGTTAATCCATTTGTAGTCGCCAATGTGGTGCCAGGGAACCGTTTCCGTGACGGTCAGTCCGAGGGCTTGGGCCAGAGTGTTCTCCTCCGTAAGCGTTACGGTGATGGTTTCTTCGTCCGTATAGCGGCGATTGTCAACATTGATATAGTCAGCATACTGCGGCCATGCCTCGCGGTAGCGCTTGCAAAGCTCCTTCGGCACGTAGATGCGGAAGTTGTCTCCATGATACCTCACCTGTGTGTCGAAGGCATAGCTGCCCAACGTGGGAACGCTGTCGCAGGCGATGCGGATGGTTTTCAATGCCGTGCATTTTTTGAAGGCTTCGTTGCTGATAGCTTCAATTGATGTCGGCAGGGTGATGCGCTCCATGGCTGTGCAGTAAGTAAAGGGGGCGTTAAGGCTCTTCACGTTTTGGAAGTAAGCAAACTCGTCGAAGGTCTTAATGCGTGGGGCGACAAACCTGCTGAGCAAACCGTCAGCATTGTCTTTCTGCAAGAACTCTGAGGGGAAGTAGTTGCCTGCTTCGGCCAGTGCCCACATCACCTCTTCGTCTTCAAACAAGGACATGATGTTCTTTGCACGGCGCGTCAGGGCGGGGTCGCTGATGTAGTCGCCCAGTTGCGATTGCAGCACATAGGCGTTGGCGATGTCGGCCTCCCAGGGGTCGCTCGACTCGCTGGAAGCATACTGGTCGGTAAAGAACACCAGCTCTTCTATTCCCTCTAAGTTTTGCAGAAGGTCGCGGGTATAAGCCTTCGTACTGCGTCCCACAGCGATGCGCTTCAGCGCGGTAGCGTCTTGGAAAGCATTCTCGCCTATCTCGGTCACGCTGCCAGGCAGGATGAGCGTCTCTAAGGCGGTGCAGTTGTGGAACATGTACTCACCAATCCAGTTCGCTTTCTCCAAGTATTCGTCCACACCCCACCCGTTGTAGGAGTTTTCGGTGTCTTGCTCTATCCTTGCGCTCCAGAGGTTCAGGTAGCGCAGGCATCCGTCGGTGGGGTCGCTGTCCCAGGCGTTGGCTCCCATCAAGTGGCGCAACACGGCAATGTCGTCGCCGTTAAGCGGACCGTTGATGGTCAGCGAGTCGTACAGATGGTAAGGACCCTCCAAGTAGCGCAACTTATTGTCTTCATATATTCCTCTTAGGCTGAGCTCTGTGGCTAAGTCGCCTGCTCGCTGCATATTGATGGTCTTGTAGATATGTAGGTCGGCATCGCTCTTGATGTACTGGGCGTACTGGCTCCATGCCGTCTTGTAAGTCTCCACGCTGGCAGCGGGTACATAGATGTGGGACAAGGCTGTTGTGTCGAAGTGGTTGCTGCCAGTGAGTGTGGCTGGCGTTTCGCCTCGCACAATGATGTTGTAGAGCGTGGTGCAGCCCAGGAAAGCCTCTGTCTGTATCTCCTCCACGGAAGCCGGTATCTCTAACAGCGTCAGGCTGGTGCAGTTGGCCATTGCATCGTGCTCAATACGCTTGATGGTGGAGGGCAGCACGATGTTCGACAGGCTGCTGCACCCGTTGAACCATCCGCCGCCCACATAGTCGAGGCCGACGCTCTCAAACTGCTTGAAGTCGGGGAACGAGCGGATGCTGCCATTGTTAGTAAAGCGGTTGTCGAGCCACGAGAAGCCTATGCCGGCAATGCGGGCCAGGTCGATGTAGTCGTCCCACAGCTTATCATCTGTGCCCTCGTTAGCGGGGTCGAAGTAGCGCATATCCTTTAATGCGGCATAGACGGCGGCATCGGCAGGCTTGATGATGCAGGGCATGAAGCGGTCTTTGTATTTCACCCATGTCGAGTCGGCCTCGAACCATGCCACTTGTTGCGGCATCATCTTGAGTTTGGCCGGACTGCCTTCCAACACGCCCGTACCTATCTTCACTTGCTGCGGCGTCAGGGGCTGCAACTCGTTGACGCCGTCGGTCTTCATATACACCTGGTGAACCTCGACCTGGTGTATATGAAGACCGACGGCGTCAACGAGTTGCAGCCCCTGACGCCGCAGCAAGTGAAGATAGGTACGGGCGTGTTGGAAGGCAGTCCGGCCAAACTCAAGATGAT
>JAGBLC010000117.1 GCA_017635615.1 Prevotella sp. | reverse complement strand
TGTCTCACGTCGCAACAGGCAACGCAGAGTATTGCGACGTGAGACACGTCGCCTCCTACTGCAAAGCGGTTTAATAACCATTAGTTATATAGAAGCCATATTTAAAAAGTATAATAATAAAGGTATATGATCAGCAAGAACATGAAGATGGCAGCTCTGCTGCTGACGGGAGCCCTCGCCTTTGCGGGCTGCACCAACAAGAGTGAACAACCGAAGGAAGAGGCCGCAGCCGACTCCACACAGACCACGGAGGTGAAGGCCGTTGAAGGCCGACGCAACTTCACCGACAAGATGGTGATAACGCCGCTGCCGGCCATCATGATAGCCACCTACGACGCCGAGGGTACACCCGACGTGATGATGGCTGCCTGGGGCGGACAGGCCGGCGGCAACCGCATCTGCTTCTATCTCTCCGAACACAAGACGACGGCCAACCTGCGCCTGAAGAAGGCTTGCACCGTTAGCTTTGCCGACAAGAAGACCATCGTGCAGAGCGACTATTTCGGCATTGTCTCGGCCAACGACGTTCCCGACAAGGTGGCCAAGGCTGGCTTTACCGCCACGAAGAGTCCCAATGTCGATGCTCCCATCATCAACGAATATCCGCTGGCCCTCGAGTGCAAGGTGCTCTCGATGGACGAAGAGGATGGTCGTGTGGTTTGCGAGGTCGTCAACATGAGCTGCGACGAGAGCATCCTCGATGCTGAGGGCAACGTCGACCTTGAGAAGCTGCAGCCCATCGTGTTCGATTCGTCGAAGAATCTCTATCGTGTCGTCGGCGAGACGGTCGGCACAGCATGGGGTTCGGGCAAGGCTATACAAGAGGCAGAAGTGAAGTAACCATCATCACCCATCACCCAACACCCATCACCCATCACACTATGGAACTTCATTTCACAGGCATCATCATCGCCGTCAGCACTTTTCTCATCATTGGCTTGTGCCACCCGCTGGTCATCAAGCAAGAGTATTATAGCGGCACGAAATATTGGTGGACCTATCTGCTCGTTGGCATCGTCTGCATCGCCGTGGCTTTCGTCGCACCCAATTGGTTCGAGAGCGAGCGTGTCGGCATTGCCGTTTCGGCCATCTTAGGTGTCACGGGGGCTTCGTTCCTGTGGGGCATCGGCGAACTCTTCGCCCAGAAGAAGCGGGTGCAGAAAGGTTGGTTCCCGATGAACCCGAAGCGTCGTCACGAATACGAGGATCTCGACAACGACGAAACGCTCTGTCCTGTCTGCAAGAACGCACCGAAACATCTTTCCAGCTACAAGCACTAAAACCGTTTCGATGAAGACCGTACTGATAGTGGTCGGCAAGACCACCGACAAGCATATAGTGGCCTGCATCAACGACTATGTTGAGCGCATCGGCCACTATATGCCTTTTACGCTGAGTGTCATTCCCGAACTGAAAAACACCAAGAGCCTCAGCGAGCAACAACAGAAGGAGCGTGAGGGCGAACTCATACTGGGTACGCTTCAGGCGGGTGATGTCGTCGTGCTGCTCGACGAGCACGGCCGTGAGCTGCGGAGCGTCGACTTTGCCCGTTGGCTTGAGCGTAAACAACTGTCGGCGCGCCGATTGGTCTTCGTCATCGGAGGCCCCTACGGCTTCTCACCGGCCGTCTACCAGCGTGTCGACGAACAACTCTCGCTCTCGAAGATGACGTTCTCCCACCAGATGGTGCGCCTCGTCTTCACAGAACAGCTCTACCGTGCCTGCACCATCATTCGCGGCGAGCCTTATCACCACGAATAGCAGTATTTATTCAAAGTTTATCTCTGTTCAAAGGGATTTGTTAGCAAAAAAAAGAAAAATCCTTTGGAGGTTTGGAGGAAATTGCTTAATTATGCAACGCGAACCTATAATACATCCTGTTATCAAACCAGGAATGAAAGGAAATAAATCATGAATGTCGCTATCGGAATGATGCTTTTTATCTTTATCGTGGCTAATGTAGGTGGATTGTATTTCTACTTACGTGATCGACATCAGTAAGCAAAAACAAAAGACGGACATCACTTCTCCTTGGGTGGTGTCCGTCTTTTTTTTGAGTTGTCAATATTCTTATCGGGGATTGTTCTCCTCAAAGATGGCCATACGCTCATCGAGCTGGTCGTACTGGTGCTCCTGGATGAACGAGGTGCACACACGCAGACCCTCCTGATGGCTGCCCGTCGTGACGAGGCAGATGGCCGAAACGCCGTAGTACATCAGTTCGTGGGCCAGTTCGCCGCTGGTCATGCCGGGATAGCCGATGGTGAAGTAGAAGCCGTCGGCGATGGGCTCGTCAAGGTCTTTGTCGTAAACGATGTGGAACCCATGCTTCTTGAAGATTTCCTTCAGCTTGTGGGCGCGACGTCCGTATTCCATGATGTCGTCGCGGAAGTTGAAGTCGCCGTCGCAGGCCGCCTTCATGATGGCGGCCAGGGCATACTGTGCACTGTGGCTCGTACCCGACGAGAGGGTGTAGAGCATACGCTGCGAGAACACAGCCCCGAAGGTCAGTCCGTCGTAGCGGGCTGCCAGGTCGGCGTAGTGGCGGCCGAACACCTTGTTGCTGATGCACACCACGGCGATGCGCTCGCCGGCATAGCTGAACGCCTTCGAACCGCTGATCATCAGCAGGTAGTTGTCGGTGTAGCGGCCTACGGTGGGCTGATAAGGCGGCTCAAACGGGCGGCTCAGGTCCTTGCGGAAGTCCATTGCGAAGTAGGCAAGGTCTTCCAGAACGATGGTGTCGTACTTCGTGGCCAGCTCGCCGATGGTCTTCAACTCGTCTTCGTTGAGGCAAATCCACGACGGGTTGTTGGGGTTCGAGTAGACGATGGCGCAGATGTTGCCCTCCTTCAGGTAGCTTTCCAGCTTGTCGCGCAGCTTCTCGCCGCGATAGTCGTAGACGTCGAAGGTCTTGTACTTCACGCCCATCACCTGCAGCTGGTTCTTCTGGACAGGGAAGCCCGGGTCGATGAAGAGCACGGTGTCCTTCTTCTTGTCGGCCTGCGAGCAGGTGAGGAAGGCAGCAAAGGCACCCTGCATGGAACCCACCGTCGGCACGCAGCCTTCGGGATTGATGTCGATGCCGATGAAGGCTTTGACGAAGCGCGAAGCCTGCTCCTTCAGCTCGGGCAGACCCTGAATGTCGGGATACATGCTGGCGACGCCGTTCTTGAGTGCCTGGATCTGAGCGTCGACACCCACCTTGGCGGCAGGCAGTCCGGGAATGCCCATCTCCATCTTGATAAACTCCACGCCACTCTCGTTTTCAGCCATCTGGGCCACGCGCTTCACTTCGCGGATGGTAGCCTTGGCAAAGTCTTGGATGCCGAACTTCTGGATGAGTCCGTCGACCAACACTCTCTTGATTGGTGTTTCTTTCATGATGATTGTCTTTTTGAAAGAACTATTTCTGAGCCTGACGACCGATGGCCAGAGCCTTGATGTTGGCATCGACGATAGCCTCGCCCTTGCGTCCGAAGACGCGGCGGATGGCAGCCTCCAGCTTGTCGTACTCGATGCCGAGAGCCTTCTGGGCAGCGCCCAAGAGGATGACGTTGGCCGAGCGGGGCACGCCATTGTCCTTAGCCAGTTGCTCGATGTCGATGACGATGACGTTCTTCACCTTGGCCAGGTCGGCCTTGATGACGTCCATCTCCGGATAATTGGGGATGTTGACGAAGGGAGCCGACGAGGTGATGATCCATCCGTTCTCGTTGAGGAAGGGCAGGTAGCGCAGGGCTTCCATGGGTTCCATCGAGATGATGACGTCGGCCTGTCCCTTACCGATGAGGTCGCTGTGGATGGGTTCCGACGAGATGCGCAGGTTCGACTGCACATCGCCGCCGCGCTGCGAC
This sequence comes from Prevotella sp., assembly GCA_017635615.1. Taxonomy (GTDB): domain Bacteria; phylum Bacteroidota; class Bacteroidia; order Bacteroidales; family Bacteroidaceae; genus Prevotella. Next base: position 17,602 of record JAGBLC010000117.1, on the reverse strand, counting down.
ATTCCGTGCACCTCGGCTTGTTTGATGTAGAGGTTCTCGTTGAGAGCAGCCTCACCAATGATGGTGGCGATAGAGAGGATGCCTTGTCCTCCTACACCGCATAAGATTATATCAGTTTTCACGATTTACCAATTTTAATTATTTACTATTTTTTTCCACTTGCATCCCTCCCCTTTGGGGAGGTTAGGAGGGGTCTTCCCCGTTGGGGAGGTTAGGAGGGGTTATTTCTGAGCCTTCTTCTGCTTCAGGTGGCGCTGCAGGGTCTGCATGCACTCACGGCGCGGTATGATGACGCTGACACCGTGGTAGTTGATCTCTTCGCGGATGGTCTTGGTGATTTCCTCCATGTTCTTCGGAAGGGGAACAACCACCTTCAGGTGCTCGTCGCTCAGACCGAGACCGCGGCAGATAGCCTCAAACTTGTTCGTACCAGCCGAATCCTGACCGCCGGTCATACCCGTGGTGAGGTTGTCGCTGATGATGACGACGATGTCGGAGTTCTCGTTGATGGCGTCGAGCAGACCCGTCATGCCGCTGTGGGTGAACGTCGAGTCGCCGATGATGGCTACTGAAGGCCACTGTCCGGCATCGGCAGCACCCTTGGCCATCGTGATGGAGGCACCCATGTCGACACACGAGTGGATGGCGTGGAAGGGGGGCAGGAAGCCGAGCGTATAGCAACCGATGTCGCCGAAGACGCGCGGATTCTCGTATTCGCGGAGCACCTCGTTCAGTGCTGTGTAGACGTCGCGGTGGCCACATCCCTGGCAGAGTGCCGGCGGACGCGGAACGATGTCCTCGCAGGGAGCATAGTTCTCTTTGACGGGCATACCCAGTGCCTTGCGCACCCAGTCGGGGTTCAGCTCGCCCGTGCGGGGCAGTTCGCCGGTCAGACGACCCAGAATCTGTGCGTTGCCGGGCATGATGCCGCGCAGCTGCTCTTCGATGACGGGCTGTCCCTCTTCGATGACGAGCACACGGTCGCACTCGTCGGTCATGCGGCGTACGAGCTCTTTCGGCAGCGGATACTGCGAAATCTTCAGCACCGGATACTGGCATCCCTCGGGGAAGCACTCCATCAGGTAGTTGTAGGCGATACCGCTGGCGATGATGCCCAGCGAGTGGTCCTTGCCGTCTACATATTTATTATATTCGCTCTCCTGAGCATCTTTCTCGAGAGCAGCCTGCTGGGCGGTGACGATGTCGTTGCGCTTGCGGGCATTGGCGGGCAGGAGCACCCAGTTCTTCGACTCAGCTTTGTAGTTCAGCTCGTTCTGCGGACGCGGCGTGTCGGTTATCTCCACCACGGCGCGGCTGTGGGCCATACGGGTGGTGACGCGCATCAGCACGGGCAGACCGACACGCTCCGAATAGTCGAAGGCGTAGGCCATCATGTCGTAGGCCTCTTGCTGCGAGCTGGGCTCGAAGGTCGGGATCATGGCAAACTTGCCATAGAAGCGCGAGTCCTGCTCGTCCTGCGACGAGTGCATCGAGGGGTCGTCGGCAGCCAGCACGACGATACCGCCGTTGGCACCTGTCATACCGCTGTTGACGAACGGGTCGGCACAAACGTTCATGCCCACATGCTTCATGCAGACGAGGGCGCGCTTGCCCATGAACGACATACCGAGGGCAGCCTCCATAGCTGTCTTCTCGTTGGTGCTCCACTTGCGGTGAATACCGCGCTCGGCGGCCTGCTTCGAGTTCTGGATGTACTCAGTGATTTCTGTCGAGGGCGTTCCCGGATAGGCATAGACACCGCTCAAACCGGCATCAATGGCACCCTGGGCAATAGCCTCGTCTCCTAATAAAAGTTTCTTCATAGGTTGCTATCTTTTATGGTATTACAATGTTTGAATAATTCTTGTTCGTCGGGCTCTTCCGATGTGGAGCGCCTTTTCTACTTCGCCGTGCAAAGTTAAGGCAAAACTTTGAGATATGCAAACAATTTCGCGAAAAAAGCACTTTTTCATGAAAAGAACGTGTTCGTGATGAACGGGCGGAGCGAGCCGACGAAATGACGTTCGGAATTCATTCGTCGATAAATTTGCGTTTTTGCTGTGACTTTTTCTTGACAGTCGTTTTTTGCGTTCTACAAGCGTTGCCTGTCGCCTGATTGGTCGAAACCGGCAATTTCTTCGCCCATAATAGGTCAATCATCCCCTCGTTGATGGCAAATAGGGGTGCAATATGCCATCTGTGACGATGCAATATGCCGCAAACTGCGGTGCAATATGCCATCTATTGCTCACCAATATGCCGCTTTTTGCAAGCCAATATGCCACATTTTGATGCGTGAGATGTGGTGGTTTTTATAACGTTCTGATAGTCAACAGCTTGCAAAATACCTCAAAATTCGCGTATATGTACCCCAAGTTCTTCTCGGTTCTGAATATCGCAGAAATGGTGTTAAAAGTGTAAATTCGAAAAATCGTTTGTCGATAATATTCCGTATTTGTGTTTCTATCTCGATTCTTGAATCTGAGCTGAGATTTGCATTGATTGTGCATTTTCTTTTGATTTTATTTCGAAAAAAGGTGTTTTATCGAAAATAAATTAGTAATTTTGCACCCCAAAATTAAAAAAGTATAGCATTATGTACATCAAACAACCCTTTATGTGGATGGTTGCCGCTCTGCTCATGATGGGCGGCACCGCTTTGACAACATCGTGTAGTAGTGATGACGACGACACAACACCAGCGGTCAATCCCACTGACGGTGTGACGCTTAGTTGCGTGAAACCCGACTATTTGAAAGAAGGCGACCGCGTGGCGCTCATCTCGCCGTCGTATTTCACGCCCATGGAGAATGTCGAGAAGACTGCCGACGTGCTGCGGTCGTGGGGACTGGAGCCCGTCGTCGGCCCCAATGTCGGGAAAGTGGTCGACGGGCGTTATGCCGGTACCATTGCCGAACGTGTGAGCGACATCCGCTGGGCGCTGAGCGATCCCTCCATCAAAGCCATCATCTGCAACCGTGGCGGCTATGGCACCATCCAGCTCATCGACCAGCTGACGCTGCAAGAACTGAAAGCCTCGCCGAAATGGCTGGTGGGATTCAGCGATATCTCCACCTTGCACGGACTGCTGACGCGTGCTGGTGTGATGAGCGTTCACGGTACGATGAGCTCGTTCCTGGCCAATGGTGGCACAGATGCCAGCAGCACGCTGATGCGCGACTTGCTCATGGGGCGTGTGCCGCGCTACGAGCTGCCTGCTCATCCGCAGAACATCACGGGTCGGGCCACGGGTATCCTCGTCGGCGGCAATATGTGTACGTTCGTTCCGAACCTGGGCTCTCAGGCAGATGCTACGATGGGGCGCGACCTGATTCTCTTCATGGAAGAGGTCGAGGAGTCGATGCATAATATCGACCGCCAGTTCAACATCCTCGCCATGAACGGTGTGCTCGAACGCTGTAAGGGTGTCATCCTGGGTGAGTTCACCGACTGTGGCACCGAGTTCACCTACGAGAACGTTGAAGCCATGTTGCGGCCCTATCTGCAGAAATACAACATCCCCGTGCTTTGTGGTTTCCCCGCAGGTCATGGCGATGTGAATCTCCCGTTAGTGATGGGAGCAGAGGTCACTATCGACGTTCGTCAGGACGGAGCTTCCGTACAGTTCAACATCGACGGCGAAACACAGGTGGTGAACACCGCCGACGTCACAGCCGCGAAGACGCCGTTGGCCCGTAGAATGCAGTTGGCAGGCAAATGGGAATAAGGTAAATACCAGATGAATATCATAATCCCCCGCAGCATCTTGTGTTGCGGGGGATTATTCTGTTGTGTACGTTTCTTTAGAAGGGGAGCAGTCTTTACTTCTTCTCCATGATGCTGATGGCATAGCCGCCACCGGGAGCAGCTGTCAGCTTCAGTGCCGTCTTGGCTGTCACATTCTTCTGCTGAATGGTGTAGGCGTGCGGATTGCTCTGATAGTGGGCATCCTTCGCATCGGCGTAGATGGTGGCGACATACTTCTTCGACGGGTCGAGGAAGTTGAGGCGGACGGTTGATGTATGTCCATGCTCGGAAGCCGTACAGCCCACGAACCAGTTGTCCGTTCCTTTCGCCTTGCGTGCCACGACGATATAGCGTCCCGGCTCGGCTTCGAGATAGCGCGAGTCGTCCCAGTCGACGGCGACATCCTTGATAAACTGGAACGCGTCCATGTGGCGCTCGTAGTTTTCAATCATGTCGGCAGCCATCTGCAGCGGACTGTACATCGTGACGTAGAGTGCCAGCTGGCGGGCCAGCGTAGAGTTGACGTGGTTGGGGTTGTTGGGGTTGTTCTTCGACATATCCATCTCGAAGATACCCGGCGTATAGTCCATCGGGCCGCCTTGCAGGCGAGTGAAGGGCAGGATGGTGGTGTGGAACGGCTTGCTGCCGTTCGTCGCCTCATACTCGGTGCCGCGGGCAGCCTCGTTGCCGATGAGGTTGGGCCATGTGCGACAGAGTCCTGTGGGGCGGACGGCCTCGTGGGCGTTGACCATGATGTGGTGCTTGGCAGCCTCCTGGATGCAGTAGAGGTAGTGGTTGTTCATCCATTGTCCGTAGTGGTGCTCACCGCGCGGGATGATGTTGCCCACGTAGCCGCTCTTCACCGAGTTGTAGCCGTAGCGGTTCATCAGCTGGTAGGCAGCCTCCAGATGGCGCTCGTAGTTGCGTGTAGAGGCCGATGTCTCGTGGTGCATCATCAGGCGGACACCCTTCGAGTGGGCATAGTCGTTCAGCCCTTTCAGGTCGAAGTCGGGGTAGGGGGTCTGGAAGTCGAACACATAGTCTTTCGACTTGCCGAACCAGTCTTCCCATCCGATGTTCCATCCCTCTACCAGCACCTGGTCGAAGCCATGCTGTGCGGCGAAGTCGATGTATCGGCGCACGTTCTCGTTGTTGGCACCATGCTGTCCGTGCGGTTTCACCTTCGTGTAGTCGAGGTTGTCGAGCTGTACCGACGGCAGCTCGTTGGTGTACGACCACTGGCTCTTGCCGTTGATCATCTCCCACCACACGCCGACATACTTCACGGGCTTGATCCAGCTCGTGTCCTCAATCTTGCACGGCTCGTTGAGGTTCAGGATGAGGTTCGAGGCCAGGATGTCGCGAGCATCGTCGGAAACCATCACCGTGCGCCAGGGCGACGTAAAGGGTGCCTGCAGGTAGCCTTTGTCGCCAAGGGCATCGGGGGTGAGCCACGATTGGAAGACGAACGTGCCAGGCTTCAGGTTCAAGTGCATACACGAATAGTCGATGAGAGCCGCCTCGTGGATGTTGATATACAGGCCGTCGTCGGTCTTCAGTTGCAGGGCTGTCTGCACACCTGTTTCGGAGAAGGGCGTCTGCGAAGCATTGGGCTGGATGGCACCACGCATCAGCGAGCTGATTTCCGACAGGCGCGACTCAGTATAGTCGTATTCCTGCGTGTCGTAGTCGCCGGGAATCCACCATGCCGTATGGTCGCCCGTCATGGCGAACTCGGTGCGTTCTTCCTTGACGACGAAGTAGTTGAGATGGTCCGACAGCGGAAACTCATAGCGGAAGCCCAGTCCGTCGTCGAAGAGTCGGAAACGGAGGTTCAGTCCGCGGTGCTGCTTCGGCTGCGAGAGTTCCACGAAGAGTTCGTTGTAGTGGTTGCGGATGTCTCGTGTCTCACCCCATACGGGCTGCCACGTCTCGTCGAAGGTCGATGTCGATGAGTTCTTCAGCACGAAGCCGTCCGTCAGCCCTTCCTCGTTCTTCAACTCCAAACCCAGTCGCGAGGGCATCACCACCGTCTTTCCCTTGTACGAGAGTTGGTAGACGGGCGTTCCTTCTGCATTCAGCTCTACGTTGAGCACAAGGTTGCCGTTGGGCGAAGTCAGTTGGATAGCCATCGCCGGGAGAGCCAATGCGATGGCCATAAAAGCAAATACTATCTTTTTCATCACTGTTCAATCTTCAATGTTCAATAACAATCATGGTCCAGTATTTCAGAGAGGGTAGGGTGAAGGTGATGTAGTCGCCTTCTTGTTTGAACGACAGCTCCTGCGGCACACCACCCAAGGCATCGGGCGAAGCCACCCAAACCTTCTTCACACTTGAGGCTTTCATCTTCAGCGGCAGGTTGCTCACCAGCTGCGGTTCGGGCATGTTGCCCTGTTCGTCGCGCCAGCTCAGGCTGTTGGCCTGACGGAAGTTGAGCAGATGAACCACCTGGCGCGAGCCTACCGTCTTGGCGTAGCAGCACACCGTCTGCAACCGTGGCGGCCAGGCACTGATGCTGACGGCGCTGTTCGTCGATGCGATGTCGGCCGTCGTCTCGCTGCCGCCGTCGCGCAGCAGGTTCTCGTAGGCCACAAGGAAGTCGTAGTAGCGCACGATAGCCGTCTGCAGGTCGCTGCCCATCTTCAGGTTGCTGTTGGGGAAATACTCATGGCAGAGCATGTGGCCGTCGCCCAGTTCAAGATGGGCACCGCCGAGAGCGAAGATGACGGCGTCCGTCAGCAGCACGCCCGGAGTGTTGAACGTTCCCGAAGAGCCCGACTTGCCGTAGTTCATATAGCCGGCGATGATGGTGTTCTTGCCGCCCGAGCTTGTACCGTTCACGCTGATGACGTCGCGTATGTCGCTGTACATCTGCTCGCTGCCCCACATCTCGGTGTACATGAAGTCGGTCTGCTTCGTGTTGCCTATCTGCGAGGCACCGTAGCCCGATACGGCGTTCATCACCAGTCGCTTGTCGTTGTGGCGAGTCTTCATGGCATTGATGAACGAAGCAAAGCCGTTGGGCAGGTTCACCTGCGAACCATAATAGTCGTAGACCGTTCCACGGCTGCCCAGTTGGTCGATGTGGAAACCGTCGAAGTCGAAGTTGGCATAGACATCGTCGTTGCGCTCTGCCAGATAGTCCTGCCAGCCCTTGTTGGCGGGGTCCATGATGTAGATGTCGCTCTTCCATCCCGACGGCATCGAGAGGACGTCGCGCCTGCGGTTGGTGTTCGTATACAGGCTCCAACTCTCCTCCACGCCATCCTGTGCACCGTCGGCCAGTGCACCGTAGCAGAGGTTGTAGAACATCGTCTTCATGCCGTGAGCATGGTGCTGCTCGATATAGTCGTTCACGACGCTGGTCACGACAGGCCGGTTGGCGATGTCGGTGTAGCTCTCCAGCAACTCTGTGCGTGTTCCTCCGAGAGGCCAGTGGTGCTTGTTGTGCCAGTCGTAATACTGTATGCCGTTGATGTGGCAACGGTTCAGGAAGGCAGTCTCTTCGGCTATCACGCTGGAGGTCTTCGAGCGGTCGTAGGTAGCCACGAAGCCATAGCGCGGGAAGCGCGCCCAGTCGCTCGACACGTCTACACCCACCGTGCCGTAGATGGTCTCCGTCGTCGATGTCTTCGTGTACACATCGACCATATATCCCTGGAAGTCCTGTTGCGGGGCCGTCCATGTATAGCTGTTGCCGCTGAGCGCTTCATCCTTCACGACCGTGTCTCCCTGACGGCAACGCATCCGCGCATCGGAGGGCACGGAGCCCTCGATGCTAATGCGGATGGTCTCACCCGGACGATACAAAGCCTTGTCAGTAGTAATGTTGAGAGAGAGTATCGATGTGATTTGTATCGCGGTCGTCGTTTCTCCACCTCCTCCTCCGGGAGGTGTTACGGGCGTAGGCTCGTCGGTAACGGGATCGTTGCTCCCTCCGCAGCCCATCATGGCCATTGCGGCCATTGCCAAACATAATATGTTCATTCTCATTTTGTTATTCTTCATTCTTAATTCTTCACGATGCTCACTGTTTCTTCCAGCTGGTTGATGGTGATGGTGTACGAGCCGGCCGACATGATGCGCCACTTGTTGTCGATGTCGCCGATGTTCGTCTCCAGATACTGACCCTTTAGGTAGTCGTCGCTCTTGTTGATGAACAAGCCTTGCTCCACCTGTCCTGTCGGCTCTACGCCGTTGCCAGCCGAGTTCATCAGCCAGGCACCGTTCCAGTCGCTCTGCTTGTCGAACGAGAACTTCAGCTCGCCGGCCGACAGCGTTCCTGTCCACGTGAAGACGAACGGATCGTCGGTAGCCGTCATCGGAGTGGCGTTGCCAAGGTCCCAACCATTGGGGGTGGCGTCGCCTACGAGGTAGATCATCTCGTAGGGCACGAACTCACGCATCATCATGCGTTCGCGGCCGTCGCGGATGTCGACACAAATCTTGTAGGCCTTGCCCGTCTCACTCTCTTGGAGGAACCACTTGTTGTCCGGGTCGTAGCCAGCGATGAAGGCCATCGAAGTGTCGGTGTACGGTGCGTTGGGCTGAGTGGCCTTGAGCATATTCTCCCAGGCTCCTTCGGCCGTGCCGAACTTGAACTCACCGCCTCCGCCATTCTCGAAGAAGCGACCATATCGGAAGAGGAAACTGTCGAGCGGGTCTTTTACCATCTTCACAAAGCCCCAACCCGTAGGCTGACCTACGAAGTAGAGATTGTCGAAGCGCGGTGCCTCGCCGTCGGTCTGAGTGAGCGTCATCTCGAGGGTCAGCAGATTGACGTCGACGCGATAGAAGTGGTCTTCCGTTATCTGCCACTGCTCGTCGGGATCGTCGAAGCTTGTGCGGAGCACCATCTTGTCGTCGGCACCCTTGTTGTACGATGGAATCCATTCGCCCAGCGTTGTGAGGAACTTCAGCGAACCCGTCTTCAGGTTGCCCTCCCACGTAAACTTTCCGTTGTCCGTGCGCTTCATCTCCGTAGCGTGGGCAGCATCCCATCCGCTGGGAGTGGCGTCGCCGACGAGATAGAGCGTCGATGTGACGGGCTGGTAGGGCGTTGCCGAGAACGTTGCAGTGGAAGTCTGTACTTCTGTTTCACCGCTGACGGTAGCCGTCACGCGGGCATCGAGGGCGATGTCCTGTCCTTCAGTGGCATAGAACTTGTCGCGCAGCAGGGCGTTGAGATTCTCGTGCGTAGCCGTCCACGAATAGACTTGCGTCTGGTGGTCGACAGCCACATAGGCATTGGCGAAGTCGGTTCCGGCGGGAGCTATCTCCAGCGTATAGTCGATGCGGTTGCCGTTGCCGTGGTTCGTTCCTGTCGTCCAGTTCAGGGTGACAGCCTCGCTGGCATGTGTCGCCTCGCTGAGTTGTTCGGCTGCCTGGTTGACGGTGAGCGTCAACAGGTCGTGCCCCTTGTCGAGTTCTGTGTAGTCGTTGTCGGAGCAGGCTGTAAGGGCGAGGATACAGAGGGCGGTGGCTGACGCGGCCAAGCCGCGTCTTACTGGACGTAGGGGGGTGTATTTGGGTTTCATATTCATTGTCAATTATTATTTATCAATTATCAATTCTCAATTATCAATTCTCAATTGTCAATTGTCAATTCTCAATTGATCAGTATCCCGGGTTCTGCGTCATCAGGCTGTTGGCGTCCATCTCAGTCTGAGGGATGGGGAACAGCAGACGTTCTTTTGTGACACGCGTCTTGCCGATGGAGCGGAGGAAGTTGAGCGCATACTCACCATTCTGCAGACGAATCATGTCGAACCAGCGATGACCCTCGAAGGCCAGCTCGATGCGGCGTTCGTGGATAATCTTCTCGCGCATGTCGTCCTGCGAGAGGTTAGCCACATTGGCCAGACCGGCGCGCTGACGCACGATGTTGAGGGGTTCGCAGGCCTGAGCCGTCTGTCCCATCTCGTTCAGGGCTTCAGCCTTCATGAGCAGCACATCGGCATAGCGATAGACCACGAAGTTCTGCGGGTTGGTGTTGTATTCGGGCGAAACAGACTTCTTGACGAGGAACTTCCTCACGTTGTAGCCCGTGTTGGAATAGCTGCTCTTGTATTGCTTGCCGTCGAAGTCGGGACATCCCTCGTAGAAGATGGTCAGGTCCTTACGCAGGTCGCCCGTCTCATACTGGTCGACAAACTCCTGTGTGGGCTGGTTCCATCCGTAGCTGCCTGCCACGAAGTCGGAGTTGCGCGGTCCCATGAAGGTGCTGAGCCAGCTGGCCTGCGGGTTGTTGCCCCAGAAGTCGTACTCGGTGTTGCCCGAGAACTGCACCTCGAAGATCGATTCCGGTCCGTTGTTGATGGTAGCGTCGAAGTTGCCTTCGTACGAGCAGTTACTGAGGTTGTAGCCCAGCGCCGTCACCTGGTCGCAGAGGCTCACCACCTGGCTGTAGTACTCCGAGTGGTTAGGAGCGAGCGTGAGCAGGATGTCGGCCATCATCGTGAGGGCTGCGTCCTTGCAGGCACGGCCAACATTCTCGCTGTCGTAGTCGCGCTTAGCCGGCAGGATGTCGATAGCCTTCTGGCAGTCGGCCATGATCTGAGCGTACACCTCGTCGAGCGAAGCACGAGCGATGTCGGTCGATTCGCCCGGGTTGTAAGGCTCTAAGCGGAGCGGCACGCCTCCGTAGAGACGAGCCAGCACGAAGTAGTAGTGGGCGCGGAGGAAGTAAGCCTCGCCCAAGCAGCGCTCGCTGATGCTGCCCGGACTGGGGGCCTGTCCTTCAAGGGCCTGGATGAGGATGTTGCACTGTCCGATGCCCACCCAAGGCGAGCGCCACATATAGAGAGCCATGCCGTTGTCGCTCTGGGTGATGAAGTTGGCTGCCTGTATGGTCTCAATGCCGTCGGTACCGCCGCCGGCACCCACTTCGCTGTTGCCCGCCACGATGTCGAGCGTCCAGATGCGCTGGTTGTACATGTTAGACGACTGCAGTGTGCGGTAGCATGCGTTGGCCATTGCCACAGCAACGTCGTCGGTGACGCTGGTAGCGGGGTCTACCGTATTCTTCGGTTCCTTGTCGAGGAAGTCATCGCCGCAGGAAATGAAGAGTGAAGAATGAAGAATGATGAATGCTGCGCTGAACATTTTCGTCATCATCTCCTTGCTTCGTTTCCAACTATAGTTATTTGTCGTTTTCATATCTGTTGTAGTTATTAGAAGTTGAAGTTAAGACCAATGTTGAAAGTACGCGAGATGGGGAAGGTGGAGAGGTCGATGCCGTTGATGCCCACTTCGGGGTCGAAGCCCGAATAGCCGGTGATGGTGGCCACATTCTCGCAGGAGAGCGACAGGCGGGCATTCTCTATCGTCAGGGCGCTGAGCCACTGTTTGGGGAAGTTGTAGGCCAGCGAGATGGTCTTCAGACGCAGGTACGAACCGTTCTCCACGAAGCGGTCGCTGATGCGGTTGTTCTGGTTGGGATCGCCGAAGACGGCACGCGGCATGCTGTTGCTCGTGCCTTCGCCGTTCCAGCGGTTGAGCACGTCGGCCGACTGATTGTAGGCGGCAGCCATACCCGTCAGGTCGATGTTGTTGGCATTGAAGATCTTGTTGCCAGCCACACCCTGCAGGTAGATGCCCAGTTCGAATCCTTTGTACGTCAGGTTGTTGCCCATCGAGAAGAGGTGAGTCGGGTTGGGATTGCCGATGACGGTGCGGTCGTTGTCGTTGATGACACCATCGTTGTCCAGATCCTTGAAGCGGATATCGCCAGGAGCGGCACCTGGCTGGATGGCGTGCTGCTCCACCTCGGCAGCATTCTGGAAGATGCCGTCGGTCAGGTAGCCGTAGAACACGTTGATGGGGAAGTCTTTCTGCAGCATGGTGACGTACGAGTTGTTGATCTGATTGATATAATAAGGTACGTCGCTGTTCAGATCCTTGATCTTATTCTTATTATAGGTATACGAGAAGTCGGTCTCCCAGCCCAGTTCGCCTGTCAGGTTGACGGTGTGCAGCGTCAGCTCGACACCCATGTTGCGCACCTTGCCGGCATTGGTGTAAGTGGTCGATGTGTCCTCGAAGCCCGAGGTGATGGGGATGCTGGCCTTGACGAGCATGTCGTTGGTGTTCTTGATATAGGCATCGGCCGAGAAGATGGCGCGCGAGTTGAACAGCACGGCGTCGAAACCGATGTTAGCCTGTGCCACCTCTTCCCAGTGGATGTTGGGGTTGGCCAGCGACGACGAAACGAGGGCAGCCTGCTCTGTGCCGGCATAGCCGAAGGGATAGACGCTGGTGTTGTAAGAGGCGAGATAGCCGTAGTTGGAGACGCTGGCCTGACTACCCGTCACACCGTAGCCCACACGAATCTTCAGGTCGCTCAGGAAGTTGGTCTTCTTGAACCAAGGCTCTTCCGAGATACGCCAAGCGGCCGACACCGAGGGGAACATACCCCAGCGCTTGCTGCGTCCGAAACGGCTGCTGCCGTCGCGACGGAGGGTAGCGGTGAGCAGATACTTGCCGTCGTAGTCGTAGGTAAGACGGGCCATATACGAGAAGAGAGCCCATTCCGTTTCGTTGCCGCCGATGGCATACATTTCCTGTCCGTTGTCCATCTCATGGACGTTCTCGAAGGCGAAGATGTTCTTCTGGGCATTCAGATAGTCGAACTTGTTCCACTGGGCCGATGTACCTGCCATCAGGCCTACGCGATGCTTCTGGGCGAAGGTGTGGTCGAAGAGGAAGTAGTTGTCCCACAGATAGGTGAACGACTTGTTGTCGCTCTTATAGCGCGAGCTCTCTTCCACGGCAATAGGCTTCCATGCATAGCGCGGGGTGTAGTTGTCACCGTACCAGAACTTGGCATCGACGCCGAAGGTGCTCTTAAACTTGAGCCACTTGGCCAGCGTCAGCTCGGCTGTCAGGTTGGCCAGGAAGTTGTAGCCGTTGGTCTTCTGCTTGTCGGTCTCGGTGGGGCCGATGGGGTTCTTCGTGCTGCCGTACCAGAGCGAGTTGCCCTCTGGACCGGTCCATTCGCCGTTGGCGTCCTTGACCGAATAGATAGGCAGGGCCTTGTAGGTGTTGCCCAGGTCGTAGCTGCCTTGCTTCTTCTGGTCGGCACTGACGGTGATGTTGTTCGAGAATTTCAGCCATGAGAGCACCTGTGCATCGCTGTTTGCCTGGAAGGTAAAGCGGCGATAGCCGACACTCTTGACGATACCCGTCTGGTCGAGCAGACCACCCGAGACGTAGTAGTGAGCCTTCTCGTTGCCGCCCGAATAGCTGACGGTGTAGTTCTGCATGTAGCCCGTGCGCAGCAGTTCGTCAATCCAGTCGGTACCGGCTCCCAATGACGAAGGATTGGCCCAGTCGGGATTCTGGCTGTAGCCGGCGTTGGCCATCATGTCGTTGTTCAGAGCGGCATACTCGCTGGCGTTGAGCAGGGTAGGGGTCTTTGTGGCGTTCTGGATGGCCAGGTTGGCGGCGAAGGCCAGCTTGCCCTTTCCTTCCTTACCCTTCTTTGTCGTGATCATCACCACACCGTTGGCACCACGCGAACCATAGATGGCTGTTGCCGAAGCATCCTTGAGCACGTCTAAGCGATCGACGTCGGCCATGTTCAGGTTGTTCAGCCCTAAGTCGGTAGGCACACCGTCGATGACCACCAGCGGGTCGCAGTTGTTGATGGAGCCGAGGCCGCGAATCTTGATAGAAACATTGTCGCCAGGCTTACCAGCGTCGACCACCTGCAGACCGGCTATCTTACCTTGGATGGCCTGTCCGATGTTGGCCACGGGGGCGTTCTCCATATCCTTGGCGGCCAGCGAACCGACGGCTCCCGTGAGGTCGGCCTTGCGCATGGTGCCGTAACCCACGACGACCACTTCGCTCAGTGTCTGGCTGTCGTCTTTCAGTACAATCGAGAAGTCTGTCTTACCTCCTACGGCAATGTCCTGCGTGGCAAAGCCTATATAAGAAATGGTAAGCGTGGCATTCGAGGGAACGGAGAGCGAGAAGTTGCCGTCGAAGTCGGTAATCGTCCCGTTGGTCGTTCCCTGTTGCATTACGGTGGCACCAATGACGGGTTCGCCCGTCTGGTCCTTCACAACACCTTGCACCTGGATGTTCTGTGCAAGCAAGCCAATCGGCACGAGCATCACAAAGATACTGGCCAAAAGGCATTTCTTGAGTAGTTGCTTTGTTCTTGTCATAAAGTTAGTAATTTAGTGAATACATGAATTTCCGGGTGCAAAGGTACGCGCTTTTTCCGCACGGTGTAGCGCATAGTAATGGCATAGTAAGTTTTCGTAAATCTGAAGTAGTAACACCGCGTTGGATATCAATAAGTTATAATAATTATTAAAAGCGGCATAGTAAATTTGGTATAACGGGTAAAATTGTCTATCTTTGCACAAAACTACTTGCTATGATACGGAAGATTAGTGTGATTTGGCTCGTTGCGATGCTTGCAACAATTGCAACAGCCGACAACCATGAGCTGATGAAGGCTCTCGACGAGGCCATCGCCCATCAAGATGAATACAGAAAGGTAAAAGAGCAGCGCATCGATTTCCTGAAAAAGAAACTGCAGAAAGAACCCGACGGACTGCAGGCCATGCAGACCCTCAACCTGCTCTACGAAGAGTATCACGTCTTTATGTTCGATTCGGCGATGGTCTATGCCGACAGAGGGGCACAGCTTGCTCGCGACGCGCATAACGACTACTACGCAGCTCTCTTCGGCATCCACCGATCCGAGATCATGGCCATCGGCGGGCTCTACTCCGAGGCGATAGCCAATCTCGACGCCATCGACAGTAGCCAGATGGACCAGCAAATGCTCTTCGACTATAACATCGCCTACTTCACAGCCTATTCTTACTGGGCCGACTATTGTCATGACAGCGTATACTCACCGCGTTATCGAGCCAAGGCCGACTCCTGTCTCGACGTCGCCATGCGCTATGCCGACAAGGGCGAACAGCTCTACGAGTTCTATCAGGGCGAATACTGCGTCTATGTGCGGCCTGATGCGAAGAAGGCGCGGCAGCACTACACCAACGTGCTGAAGCGCATCGACCCCGAAACACGCCACTACGCCATGACGGCCAACGCCTTGGCGGGCAACTATCGCATTGCCGGCGACGAACAGAGCTACGAACGCTATCTCGTCCTTGCTGCCATCAGCGACCTGAAGGCATGCACTATGGAGAACATGGCCCTGCAAGCCCTCGCTCTCTACCTCTTCGAGAAGGAGGGCAACCGCATCGGCCGTGCACAACGCTATATCTCGCTGGCTATGGAAAACGCCAAGTTCTACAACAACAAGCTGCGCATCCTTGAAATATCGCGCACGCTGCCGCAGATCATGGATGCCCACAGCAACATCGTAGAGCGGCAGAACCGGCGCCTGTGGGCTGCCGTCGGCATCGTCTCGCTGCTCGTGCTGGCCCTTTTGGCTACCGCCTATTTCATCCGCCGGCAAAACCGACTGCTCGACAACCGTCGTGAACAGCTTCATGCCAGCAATCAGCAGCTGCAGACGCTCAACCAGCAGCTGGCCGACAGCAACCAGCAGCAAGCCATGCTTAACCAGCAGCTCAACCAGCTCAACCAGCAGCTCATACAGACCAATACCCGCCGCGAACGCTTGGCTTACATCTATATCGACCTTTGCGCCAAGTATATCCACAAGCTGAGCCACTACCAGACGCTCGTCAAGCGAAAAATCAAAGCCAACCAGGCCAAGGAGTTGCTGCAGACCATTTCGTCGACGCGCATCTCGGAAGAAGATGCGGCCACCTTCCTCCATCAGTTTGATAAGGCTTTTCTTGAGTTGTATCCTACGTTTGTGTTGGAATTCAATAAGTTACTGCTGCCCGAAGCACAGATACAGTTGAAGTCGCCAACGACGCTGACCACCGAACTCCGCACTTTCGCACTGATGCGACTTGGCGTCAAGTCGACCACCGACATCGCCGCTTTGCTCTTCCTCTCACCACAGACCATCTACAACTGCCGCTCCGTCATCCGAAACAAGGCCATCAACAAGGATACATTCGAGCAGGACGTGTTGCAGACAAGTTAAAAATCAATAAATCGGACAACACGTTATCTGCTTTTCGCATTTTTATTCTTAACTTTGCAAATACATTCTTATACGCATAAACAATGAAAACAATCTATGATTTCTCTGTCAAGGACAGAAAAGGTAAGCCAGTAGCGCTTAAAGAGTATGCCAACGAAGTGATTCTCATCGTGAACACCGCCACAAAGTGTGGTTTCACGCCTCAGTACGAAGAGCTTGAAAAACTCTACGAAACCTATCACAGCCAGGGATTCACCATCCTCGACTTCCCCTGCAACCAGTTCGGACAGCAGGCTCCCGGCACCGACGAGAGCATCCATGAGTTCTGCAAACTCACCTATGGCACCGACTTCCCCCGCTTCAAGAAGGTGAAGGTGAATGGCGAAGATGCAGAACCGCTCTTCAAGTTCCTCAAAGAACAGAAGGGCTTTGCCGGTTGGGATATGGAACATCCCATCGCACACATCCTCGACGATATGCTCACGAAGGCTGATCCCAACTATAAGGACAATGCCGACATCAAGTGGAACTTCACCAAGTTCCTCATCAACAAGCAGGGACAGGTGGTGGCTCGCTTTGAACCGACAGCCAGTTTCGACACCATCGCCAAGGCCATCGAGGAACTGCTCTAAATAATTGATAATTGATAATTGACAATTGATAATTGACAGTATGGAACACGTACGCTTATTAATAATAGGTAGCGGACCGGCAGGCTATACCGCTGCCATCTATGCCGGGCGGGCCAACCTGCAGCCCGTAGAGTATTGTGGCCTGCAGATGGGCGGACAGCTCACGCAGACCACCGAGGTGGAGAACTTCCCAGGCTATCCCGAAGGAGTGGATGCCAACCAGATGATGATGGAGATACGCCAGCAGGCGGAGCGCTTTGGCGCCGACATCCGCGACGGTGTCATCGAGCGGGTGGACTTCTCGCAGCGTCCCTATCGCCTCTGGACCGACGAGGGACACGAACTGGAAGCCGACGCCGTCATCATTGCTACCGGTGCTTCAGCTAAATATCTCGGACTCCCCGACGAGGAGAAATATCGCGGACAGGGCGTTTCGGCCTGTGCTACATGCGACGGATTCTTCTACCGCAAGAAGGTGTGCGCCGTCGTGGGCGGTGGTGATACAGCCTGCGAGGATGCACTCTATCTGTCAGGACTCTGCAAGAAGGTCTATCTCGTGGTGCGCAAGCCCTTCCTGCGTGCTTCGCAGGTGATGCAGGAGCGTGTCCGGCAAGCTGAGAACATCGAGATTCTCTTCGAGCACAACGCTACAGGTCTCTATGGCGAGAACGGCGTAGAAGGCATGCACCTGGTGAAGCGTAAGGGTGAGGCCGACGAGAGTCATTACGATGTGCCCATCGACGGATTCTTCCTCGCTATCGGACATACGCCCAACTCCAGTGTCTTCCGCGAATGGCTCGACACCGACGAGGTGGGCTATCTCAAGACCGTAGGACAGACGCAGCAGACAAAGCTGCCCGGCATCTTCGTAGCCGGTGATGTCTGCGATCCTGTTTACCGCCAGGCCATCGTAGCAGCAGGCAGCGGATGTAAGGCCGCCCTCGATGCCGAACGCTATCTGCAGACGCTGTAAGACAATTGATAATTGACAATTGATAATGGATAATTGATAATTGACAATTGACAATTGACAATGTAACGTGTAAGTCCCCTTCCGACTTTGCGGGGGAAGGCCAAAGCATTCATTGAACCCCCTTCCATCCCCGAGGGGAGATTTCTATCGTGGCTTTTGTCACACTGGGAAGCGTGACCTCCTACATTAGCATATCAG